>CANBUF010000081.1 GCA_947372575.1 Alcaligenaceae bacterium
GCTCTGTGGCAATTTCAAGCCAAGCCCCATACTTGAAAAGTCTGTAGTCTCGCAAACGATGGTTCGGCCATCCAGACGAGTCAATGTAACGGGGAATACTGCATTCACTCTAGGGGTGTGCCTGACTTGTCTGGATTCGTTTGCAACATAAGCGCTCGCGCACAAAATGACAGTGTTGTAGAACACCCAGATTCCATTGACACAAGCTGTCAGTTTTTCACCAGTGCCGGAGATCAACTCGGTCAAACAAAATCCAATTGCAGTGAAATTTAATAAAAGTAGCAACACGTACGGCCAAGCAATCTTCCAGTCATAAAATTCGTTTTCAATGATCCCGCCTTTAGCCGTCACATTGAACTTGCCAAGCTTTGGGTTAATCAATGCAAGCAATACAGGGCGCGTAATGTACCAGGCAAGCACAGTTTCATAGACTTCGTTCCAGAACGAATGTCGATACTGCCCCTGGATTTTTGAGTTCGTCACACTGGCAAGCATAATGGGAGGTAAAGCAAATACCAGAACCATCTGGGTCGAAGCATTGAATACGTGTGCACCAAAAAAAAGATAGGCAAAAGGTGCAATCAAAAAAACCAACCGGGGTAAGCCATAAAAAAAGTGCATCATTGCATTCAGGTAGCACAAACGCTGACCGATGGTTAAACCTGACCCCAGGAGTGGATTGTCAATTCTGAAAATCTGCGCCATGCCACGTGCCCAGCGGATCCGCTGTCCAACGTGACTCGCTAGGTTTTCCGTTGCAAGGCCTGCGGCTTGTGGCATAGCAAGGTAGGCCATGTTGTATCCCTTGCGACTCATTTTCAAGGCTGTATGCGCATCTTCGGTCACAGTTTCAACAGCAACACCACCGACTTCCTCAAGGCTGGTGCGTCGAAGGACTGCGCATGAGCCACAAAAAAATGCTGCATTCCAGGTATCATTTCCATCCTGAACAAGGCCATAAAATAATTCTCCCTCGTTCGGTACGACCCGAAAAGTGTTGAGATTTCTTTCAAATGGGTCGGGAGAAAAGAAAAAATGTGGCGTCTGTATCATGGCCAATTTTGGATCTTTTAAGAAAGAACCGACCGTCACCTGAAGAAATGATCTTGTGGGGATATGGTCGCAATCAAAAATTGCAACAAACTCACCCTCTGTCTTTTTAAGAGTCTCATTTAAGTTTCCGGCTTTGGCAAATTGATTGCTCGTGCGTGTTGTGTAAATTGCTCCAGATACTTTTGCAAAATCCCGAAACTCATCACGCTTGCCATCATCCAGGAGATACACACGCAACTTATCTTTAGGCCAGTCCAGGGTTAACGCGGCAAGCACAGTCAATCTTACGACTGAGAGCGACTCGTTGTAAGTCGGTATAAAAACATCAACAGTTGGCCATGCGTCCTGTTCCAGATCGATCACAGCGAATTTACGTTTCATCGGCCAAGCTGTTTGCACATAGCCTAGTAACAAACAGATAAAGCCATAAATTTCAGCAACCAAAAGGGTATAGCCAAAGACGATACCGACAGCGGAATCAAAATCCAGTGTCTCAGTAATTCGCCAATACATGTATCGAAATGCAGCAACAAGAGAGATACCGATCAGCACAAGAATGCCACCTCGTCCCCACGATAAATCTTTAATTTTCAATGAGATAAAAAATGCAACAAGCCCGAAAATCCCCTGAAAGTAAAAATCTAACCGAACAGTCACGACTAACCAAGATACGAGGCAAAGGAAAACCAGGACACATAATTTAAAGAATTTACTCTGCCATAGGCCTGAATCGACCAATGCTGTCGCCCAACGATCGAGTTGGAGGGCAAACACGCCCTGCAGCCGACCATCATTCATTGCACACCTCTGAATACGGTTTGAACTGGTGCTGCACGCCCAACTGCGCCATGTTCAGAACCATTCGTTTTTGAATCAGCATTATCGAACGCTGTCTATGCGTGCATCCTGTTGCAAGACACGCTCCGGAATTTCCCATATAACCAGTTTGGGTGGTGTTTCTTTAAAGGCTGCACTCTCAAAATAGCTATTGGCTGCACCAGAAAAATCACCACCATTTTTAGCGAAGTTTCCAATTTTTGTATGGAGTACTGCTTCGAGAAACGGTACAAAATTAGAGGTGCGCGAAAAGGAAGTACCAATTACCGCAATATTGGGTAAATCAGTATCTCCAAATAAATCAGCAGTATCTGCATCGCCTGTTTTATGTCCGGCAACAGCCAGCTCCACTGCTTTAAAGCTACTGTGCTGGGTGAACTCGGGTGCCGGCTGCACAGACAACGGCAACCAATCTATTCCAGCAAGCTTGACTAGGTCGCCGGGTCTGATGCGATTTGCTGCTGTTGTGATTTCAACATTTTGCACGGGACTGATAGTCATCCCAATACGCTGGACACGTCTTGCAACTTCGGCTGCGGCAGCTTGAGCCCCCTGCTCTGTCCAGTGAGAGTCTGTCTGATAGTAGGCTGCGCCGAGCTGCTGATGAACATCAGCCAGGGTTGGCGCTAGGTCCAGAATGTCGATCTTGGCAGCTTGCAGCCATGCAACCCAGTTCTGCACACGCATTGCATAGGATGCAGGACGATATAGCCCCCCAAGTCGATTCGTTTCGATACGAGACTTGTCCGGCACGACGACGACTAAAAGTTTAATCCCCGATCTAGCCAATTTTTTTTGTACGGCAATCACATTTGCTGCCCTGGCATTCGCTTGGGCGAAAGATTGAGGATGAACAGCAAATTCATCAAACAGGAAAAGCCAGCCTTGTTTACCGAGTCGGACCCGCGCACCGAGATCCTTTACCAGTAACCAGCTCATCCCGCGCTCCAGGCTGGCGGCATGGCTAGGAACCGGCGCTTGAGCCAACGAAGAAGCAAAGTTCTGAGTAATCTCACCTTTTAGAAAGGCAGACCAAGTCATCACACCAGGAAATAAATTTACCCCACCCAGCACACTGCTATAGATTGTTGTCAGAAAACCTACTGCAATAAAGAGTGCAAAACAAATACCAGCATAAGGACTGGTCAGTCGATCGCGAGCGGTAATGGGCTTGAGTTCGATTTCAGGAGGAATATAGGGCTTGTTCATCAGAATTGAAAATACAAAAATGGAACAGCGCCTCGACTCGCGATCAAGGCAAAAGATAAAAGAAAACCTAAAATTGGCCAGCTGATTGCAATAACGTTGACAACAGATCCTGATTGACGGTCAACCCAGGGTTGCAGCAGCGGAACCATCACACAGACAATTCCCAGGCAAAGGGCAAACAAATGCGTTGCACGCAAGTTCACATTCATCGCATCACTTAACGCCCAGCCACTGAATCCGAATTGCCCGCTATACATTTGCAGGGCTCCCTCAAAGGTATGCGCACGGAAAATTGTCCACGCCAGAAAAACAAACAATAAAGTCAGTGACCGAGATATCATCACAGGCACCTTTGGCATGCCACCATGATTCCAGAGCCGATCAATACTGAGCGCAGCACCATGGGCAACACCCCAAATTAAAAAGTTCCAGCTGTCACCTCCATGCCAAAGACCCGCAAATGACATTGTCAGCATCAGGTTGACATAGGTGCGTATCGCACCTAGCCGGTTACCACCCAGAGGAATATACAGATAGTCCCGTATCCAGCTTGAAAGTGATAAATGCCAGCGACGCCAGAAATCCTGGATACTGGTTGAAAGATAGGGATGATTGAAGTTCTCGGGAAATCTGAAACCAAGCATCATGCCCAGTCCGATCGCCATGACGCTATAGCCGGCAAAATCAAAAAACAGCTGTAAACCGTAGCCAATACAGCCCAGCCAGGCATCCAGGAAAGTTGGATGAGATAGGCCGAACGCCACATCGAACAATGGCGACAACGTATCGTCAATGAGCACTTTCATGCTCATGCCAATCATCAGGCGGCGCGCCCCGATTGAAAAATGTTCCCAGTCAAAGGGTCTCGCAAGCAACTCACGCTTGACCCAGTCATAACGAATAATCGGACCTGCAATAAGGTGCACGAACATCGATTGGTAGGCACCAAAACTGATAAAACTTTTATCGGCTGGTACGGTTTTGCGATAAACATCGATCAGATATGAAATCGACTGCAAAGCAATAAAGGAAAGTCCAATTGGTAAAATGACTTGTTCCCATTCAATCGACATCGCGCTCGCGATGCCAACATAATGGTTGAAAGATTCCACCACAATATTTGAATATTTATACCAGCACAGCAATAAAAGGTTAAAGCCAATAAAAAAGGTGAGTGTCCAGCCTCTCGCCCGTTGCGTTCTGGTTGAGTCAATCGCCAGGCCACCCAGCCAACCCATAAGGGCAAGAAACATAAACAGGATCAGGAATAACGGGCTCCACCAGCCATAAAAAATCCAGCTGCATATCAGCAAAGTCACATTGCGCCGACGAGCACCTACCAGCGCATAGATGATAAAAAATGCGGGCAGAAATATAGTCAAGAATTCTAGTGAAGCGAAAACCATATATTTTGATCGTAGAGATTTAACGTGAAACGCTATCGGAGGTCAAAAATATCCGTGAACTGTTGGCTGAGGGCACCGCAAACACGCTATAACGCTCACCTGCGGTAAGTTCCCCAAGATTCAGGGGTAAACCTGCAGGCTGTCCCGCGCATAGCAGTTGCACCGAAATCCTGACGGGATTGATTGAGCGGCGAAGAAGATGTTCCGGTACGACATTTTCAAATAACAGAATCGATCGTCCGGCGACCTGAAGATCTGCTTTTGCACAACCCGCACTAACATTGACAAAAGACAACGAAACTTTGAGTGCATTGAAGTCATCCGGCTCTTCACCGACGACAACCTGCTTGAGCATGGCGCCATCGTTCAGGGCAATCACGCTGACGAACTCACCCGGTTTGAGCTGAACAGAGACATCAGCCGTTGCGCCTGCGCTGGCAAAACGCCCCTTGATGTCCGCTTTGGCGGCAACAGGATAAAAACTTGTCGCAGGCTCTTTACCGTCGAGTTCAATCTTGGCTTGCGATCCTGCCGCTGTCAGTTCAACAGAACGGTCTGTACCATTGATGAATCGCACAAACGATGAATCAGCACTTGGACCTGTGGGATACAAGGGAATTTCAGCGGCGTGTACAAAGCTCAAAAAGCTCAACGCAAAAAATAGGGTTGCAAAACTACGCATGGCAATATTTTTCATTATTTTTTAAGACTCTGAACGGAAGGAAGGCTTGCAAGTGCTTCTGTAATGGACTGGCTCCAGGACTTATATCCAGCCAGGTTGAAATGCTGACCATCGAGGGTGGCCCATTGGCCAGGTTTCGAAAACTTTAACGAATCGATGTAAATACAGGGTGCGACATTTTTTTCGAGGAAATTCGACATGAACTCAACGCGCTTGTCATTTTTAAAATACTTGCCGCCGGGATTGCCCCAAGGCGGACCGACCCAAACGCATGGTGTTTTAGTCGTGGCTATTTCTTTCGTCAGACTGGTGACGCTTTGCCAGGCCCAGGCACGCGGAAACGTTTCGTTATCGTACGAGGCCATTGTGTCGCCAATAATGATCACAACGAGGTCTGGTTTATCTTCAGCGATCAGTTTCTTAATTGGTATCGTGGTCGCAGCACGTCCCTTGAATACGGCCTCTCCCTTAAAGCGATCAGCGCCACAAGGAACAGGTCCCTGCTTTAACCAGTCACCCGCTGACGCTCCACACGCACCCACTTCATGCACCGTCGCACCCTGGGTCGTCAAGTCTTCATAAAGTGGGTTAATCAAATAGCCTGGCAGGGAAAGGTGACTCTCACCAATCACCAACATAAAGATTCCGGCAAGTGTTCCAACGGCCATAATTGTGTGCCTATGTATTAAAAGTTTGACTGCTGACTATTTTGCGGGGATGAGATCTTTGACCGTGCTCGAGTCAAGAATCGTTTTTAAAATCGACTTACCCCACAAGTCATAGCCTGCAGCCGTAAAGTGCTGTCCATCTGAGGTGGGCCACTCACCCTGTTTAGAAAACTTCAGGGAGTCAACATACAGGCAAGGTGCAACCGTAGTTGAGAGCATGGTGGACATTTGCTGAGCACGGGCAAACGTTTTACCAAAGGCCCCTCCCTCTGTCCCCCAGGCAGGTCCGACCCAGACACAGGCAGCCCCAGTCTTGGCAATTTCCTTGGTCAGTGCGGTAACCTGTTGCCAAATCCAGACTTTTGGAAAATCTGACTTATAGCCAGCCATCGTGTCACCCATCACCACAATGACCAATTTGGCGTGATCCGCGGCAACAAGATCCTTGATAGGCGTTGTTTTCGAACCTGGCCCCGACATAGTCGGCGCAGCTTTGCCAATTCGCTCAGCGCCACAGGTTGCCGGTGCGATGCGTGTCCAGTCACTTGCTGGCACACCACAGGCAGCCAGTGAATGCACAGCCGCACCCTGTTCAGTCAGACCATCATGCAATGAGTGAATCAGATACGTCGGCATTGAAAGGTGACTGTCGCCAATCAGCAGAACAGATAAGCCCGCAAGCAACATGGAAGCCATTGTTTTCTCTCTCTTTAAATAAGCGTGAATTACTGACCGTAGGCAGACGCATAGGGACTCACCGGTACTGCAACAGGTCCTGTCCTTGGGTAAAAACTGAATCTCAGATATACCCCTGCACCCCATTGACGATAATTACTGGCGTTATCTAGTTGAACCGTACCGCCAAGAAATACATATGGATTAATACGATATTCACTCGCGGCCGACAGGTTGTAAGCCATACCTGTCGTGCTTTGTGAGGGGTATGTCGCGGTGCCACTCCCTCCTGCGCCATTGGCCAGAATGGAGGCCATCGCAGCATTTGCAGCAGACTGCAGTCCGCTATTCGTTGGAAAATAATCAGACGAATTTTGCGAAAATGTTTGAACGCCGACAGCACCTGAAAATTTGTAGGAAAGATCGCCAGTACGTTGTGTCCAGTTCACTGGCAAGGTCAAGGCATAATATTGTTGGGGACTGAAATATCCGCCCTGACCGTAGGTAAAGTTGCTGAGGTTCTTGTCATAAAACATGCTGGATGCATTCACACCAACAGTCAGCGTCTCATCAGGCGTTTTAATCACATTAAGGTATGTACCGAGACTGGCATCAGTTCGCGTATTGGACGCTACGTTATGCCCATCCAGGCTATAAAAGCCGGCAGACCCCGTAAAGCCATAGCCACCCATGCTCTTATTTAATTGCCCACGTACGCCTGTGGCCATCACGCCACCCCAGGCCTCGCCGGTGACGCTATCACGCGTGCCAGCAAAGGAAAGCAGACTGTCTGTCACTGGCCGAGTCGAAGCACTCAAAGCGTAGTACATCGTGTTTGCCTGATCCAGCATGCCATCGAACTTGATGCCGCCCGTGAAATTACTATATTGAAAACCGATCGGTGTCACACCCGCATCAATTGTCAGGCCACGCGTTCTGTACGCGAGTGAAACACCCGTTCCTCTGGCCGTCTGCGTATCCGGTACACCTGACAT
>CANBUF010000082.1 GCA_947372575.1 Alcaligenaceae bacterium
GACCGGGATCAGAATTTAAACGCACTCGTGTTATTTCATGGCCTTGAAGGCAGCAGTCGCAGTCGCTATGCGCAGTCAATTGCGCAGTATTTCAGAGCACGTGGCTGGGTCGTCGTGATACCGAACTTCAGAGGATGCTCTGGCGTTCCAAATCGTCTGGCGCGCGCCTATCATTCCGGTGACACAGAAGAAATTTCCTTCATACTCGAAGCTGTTCGCGCACGTCTGCCTTCGGCACGCTGGCATGCAGCAGGTATATCCCTAGGGGGCAATGCCTTGCTCAAGTTCCTCGGGCAGTATCCCGAGCGCAGCCACTGGATCCACGCCGCAGCAGGCGTTTCCGTCCCTCTCGATCTGGTCACAGCCGGTAATCATTTATCTGACGACCCCTTTAACCGTCAGGTGTATTCCAGATATTTTCTACGCACCCTCAAAACCAAAGTACTGGAAAAAGCCCAACGCTTTCCTGGCGTCATTGATGTGATGCGTGTCTCACAAGCGAGAGACCTGCGGGATTTTGATGATGCCTACACGGCACCCATGCATGGTTTTCGTAACGCCCTGGATTACTGGACACAATCTGCGAGCAAGCCCTGGCTGCGAAGCATTGGGCGCCCCACGCTGGTTCTGAATGCCCGCAACGATCCGTTTTTGCCACAAGCAGTCCTGCCTGGACCCGCACAAGTTTCAGCACAGGTTCTCCTGCACCAGCCTAATGCAGGCGGCCATGCAGGCTTTGTGACGGGCCCACTACCAGGCAATCTGAAATGGCTCCCCGCGCGACTGGCCACCTTTTTTTCAGGTCAGCGCTAATTGCTGTTGAGGGCAATGCTCATTTTTTAGAGCAACGCTCGTTTTATTCAGAGCAGTGCTCATTTTTTAGAGCAGTGTGCATGCTCTCACTTGAGCTTTTCAAGTAGCCGACGGTTTTCAGCAATTTTTTTGGTCAACTGGCTCAATTCGACATCGATCTGGGATTGCATATAGAAATCCTTAGACAAGGAGCGCGCCTGCTGAAGCTGAGTCGCTGCAGCAGGTAAAGCCCCAACCAGCAGGTAGTAAGTTGCCATATTCTGACGGGCATAGACCTGATCGCCCAGCTTGTCCTGCGTGGTGGCTAGCATCTGAAAGAAACCGGGCTGCTCAGTTGGCCAGCGCTTGACCTGTTCCTTTAAAAAAGCCACCGCCTCGCGATCCTTTCCAAGCAACTGCAACGCTTGAGCCACACACAACGCAAAAGAGCGTCTGTCAGGCCAGCGTTTAAGCGCCGACTGACTCATCCCGAGTGCCGCGGACGGATTTTTGCTCGCAAATTCGATCTCGATGCGTTGCAAGTCAAGATAGGGCGAATTTGCAATAGTCGCCTGCGCTTGTGACAACGCACTGGTCGCAGTGCGAATATCCTTACTGGTCAAGGCTGCAAGCGATAGACCGTACCAGGCCGCTGCACGTCGCACGGCGATTTGTGCAGAACGCTCGGCCCCAGTCTGGCGCGTTTCTTCCTGCAGCTGTTCAACAGCCAGACGCAAGGCTTTCGAGTCTGTTGCCTGCAACACGCGCGATTTGGCTCGTACGAACCAGAATTCATCAGAGGCCTGATAGCGAGCCAGTGGCAATTGCGTGATCCGGTTCTGCATGTCCGTCATACGCTGGATACTAAGAGGATGCGTTGAGGCATAGACCCCACCACCGCGTCCTTCATTTAACGAGGCAGCGTTCATCAGTCGGCCAAACATCACCGCCATACCATTTGGGTCATAGCCCGCCTTGCGTAGCATTTCAAAGCCCATGCGATCCGCCTCCTGCTCAGCGTCACGCGAGAACCCCAGCTGCTGTTCAATCGCTGCGGCCTGACCGAAGGCAGCCAGACCCACGGCCAGATTGGCCCCTCCGCCTGGGATGAGTGCGGCCAGCAGTGCTGCAGCCAGTGAAGCCAGGGCAATCGTGCCGCTCTGCTGTTGCTGAGTCAGTCCGCGTGCGATGTGACGCTGTGCCACGTGCGCGATTTCGTGGGCAAGAACGCCTGCCAGCTCTGATTCATCACCGGTCGCGACAATCAGGCCCGTGTAAATCCCGACAAAGCCCCCAGGCATCGCAAAGGCGTTGATAACTGGGTCGCGCACACCAAAGGCCGTAATGTCTGGCGCTCCACCCGGCGCATTGGCAGCAAGTTTACGTGCCATTTTGTTCAGATATTGTTCGATATCTGGATCATTGATATAGTCAGGATCCCGTCGGCCTTGCTCCATGATGGCTTCGCCCAGCTTGCGCTCGAGCGCGGGCGACAGGTCAGCCGCCGACGCCGCGCCAAGCGTGGGTGCACCTGCCGGTTGAGCCCATACGGGCGTGACGACAAAAGAGGAAATCAGCGCGAGGGCCAGGAGTTTTGCAAACATCTTTGTCCCCGTCTGACTGGGATAAGTTGAAAATAGTAATTTCATGCGCTTATGATAGCGGTAGCTGTCGTAAGATCGCTGCAATTGCAGTTTGATAGCGGCAGCAGTCATTGGTTCCACCTATATGTGGATCAACCTTAAGGACTATATTCATTATGCGTCCCGTTCGCAAAGCCGTTTTCCCTGTAGCAGGCATGGGCACCAGATTCCTGCCCGCCACAAAAGCCATGCCAAAGGAAATGCTCCCTGTCGTCGATAAGCCATTGATCCAGTATGCGGTCGAAGAAGCCGTTTCTGCAGGCATTACCGAACTGATCTTTGTCACAGGACGCAATAAGCGTGCAATCGAAGACCATTTCGACTCTGCTCCAGAAATGGAAGCCGAACTGGCCAAAAAAGGTAAAGATGCTTTGCTGGCAATTGTGCAAGGGATCCTGCCCTCCAATGTCAGTTGTATCTATATTCGTCAGTCTGCCCCCCTGGGACTGGGACACGCCGTGCTGACGGCCGCACCCATCATCGGCGATGAGCCCTTTGCCGTGCTGCTGGCGGATGATTTGCTGGATGCGGACCGTCCGGTTATCGGCCAGCTAATCGACGCTGCACTCACCCACCAGGGCAGTATCCTGGGCGTACAGGATGTTCCGCTGTCAGACACGGACAAGTACGGGATTGTTGCGACCGACCCGGTCGGCCCGCGTACGGAGCGCGTGCGTCACATTGTTGAAAAACCCAAATCAGACGTCGCGCCATCAACACTGGCAGTAGTCGGTCGCTATGTACTGGATGCGCGAATTTTTGCGCATCTGCGTCAGACACAAGCAGGCGCAGGTGGCGAAATCCAGCTGACCGATGGCATTGCATCCTTACTCAAGGAAAAAGCTGTTTTTGCGCACCGCTACGAAGGCATTCGTTACGACTGCGGCAACAAGGAAGGCATGTTCCGGGCGACCGTCGCACTGGCTCGCAAATACCACGGACTTATTCCCTGACACCTTTGGCCTGAAGCTTGGCCTTTCCCCAGCGTCCTTTGGCGGAGAGGCGCATGAGCGTGCGCAAGGCCATCATCAGACCGATCACCTCGGTCATGGCGGCCGGGATCCACATAGTCAGGCCGCCGATCATCTGATCGGTCTGCGCCTCCATGGCAATGGCGCGCCCACACAGGTCAAACAATGGGTACAAATCACGTTCAGTGAACGCGATAATGGCGCCTGCCACCATCTGGGGCGCCATCGTCACGATGGGTGATATCACCCGTCCGCCTGGACTCATCGCGGCCGGCGGACAGGGCCTGCGATCGAGAATCAGATTCCAGTACATAAAACCCGTCACAACCACGGACCAGTTCATCAACCGGTACAGTCGCCAGTCGAGCATTGAATAAAACTGTACGGATGGCACCAGCCAGATAATGACCAAAAATACAAAGAGTGCCGGCACGAGAATGGGATTCGTCATTAGGGCAATGACCGTGCGACCCAATCCACTCTGGTTGAATTGACTGAGGCGCACGCGCCAGGCCATTGGCAGACCTGAACGCAGGACCGAGCCCGGATAAGCTGCCATCAGCACAAGCGGGCCCGCATGATGCAAAACCAGATGCTGGATGCGGTGCATGAAAAACATACGTTCTGCGTAGTAATCGAGCATGGTGTGCAGAGAGAGATAGAGCATCACCATCCCGACCCAGAAAAAGCTCTTGCGGATGCGGTTGACATGATGCACATGACAACCTCGTACAAACAGCCATCCCGCAACCACAAAACATGTCAGCAGCGTAGGAGAAACCTCCCAGGGCACGAGCCAGCCTATCCAATCCATTTGTCACGCCTTCTAACCAAATGCCCGAGAACGTCGAGACAGCTTTAAGATTGTAGTATGTTGGAGGTTGCCGCCTGGTGCTGGCTACGAGTCCAACCTTTTTAGAGTTCTGAACCACTATGACGCTCTGCCCACCCGATATCACACGCTTTCGTCAACGTCGCAAGCAACTCCTCACCTGGATGCTGAGCCAGGGTGGAGGCATCGCGATCATACCGACCGCACCAGAACGCGTGCGCAATCGCGACAATCACTACAGCTATCGCCATGACAGTGATTTTTACTACCTGACAGGCTTTGAAGAAGCGAACGCCTGGCTGGTGCTTGTTGCGGGCGACACACAGCAGTCGATTCTGTTTTGCGAGGATAAGAACCCTGAGGTTGAAATCTGGAATGGTCTGCGCTGGGGAACTGAGGCTGCCGCGACTCACTTCGGTTTTGACCGCGCTGAGGACGTGAAAAATCTGAACCTGTCTCTCCCCCCTCTACTCCAGGGGCATGAACGCCTGTTTACCACCATGTCACGCCCTGCCACCCCAGACTTACTCCCACAGCTGCAAGGCTGGGTCACGCAGGCCAGTCAAAGCGTACGTGGCACACGCGCGATCCCGCATCAATGGCTGGATATCTCAGACGTACTCGCAGAGATGCGACTGATTAAAGATGCTGGCGAACAATCCACGATGCTGCGGGCAGCACAGATTTCTGCCAGGGGCCACATCCGCGCTATGCAAATGGCAAGCCCCGGTCGCCATGAGTACGAACTCGAAGCCGAACTCCTGCATGAGTTTCGCAAGCAAGGGGCACAAGCCGTGGCATACGACAGTATCGTTGCCGCGGGCGTCAACGCCTGCATCCTGCACCACCGGGCAGGCAATACTGTGATGCAGGATGGTGATTTGGTGCTCATCGATGCGGGCTGCGAACTGGATGGCTATGCCTCTGACATTACCCGCACCTTTCCGGCGAATGGAAAATTTTCAGGGCCACAACGTGCGCTTTACGATATTGTGCTTGCCGCACAACAGGCTGCAGCCAGCTGCGTGTCACCCAGCCACCACTGGAACGCCGCGCACGAAGCAGCACTGAATGTACTCACGCAAGGACTTTTGGACGAAGGTCTGATTCAAGGCACTCTGGAGCAGGCCATCGAAACAGCCGCTTATCAGCCCTTTTACATGCACCGTACCGGTCACTGGCTTGGCATGGATGTGCATGATGTCGGCAGCTATCGCACCCCACCTGCCTCGAACGAGAACCGTCCCTGGCGCATGTTACAGGAAGGAATGGTCCTCACAATCGAACCTGGACTCTATGTCAGACCCGCAGCACAGGTCCCCGAAAGATTCTGGAATATCGGTATTCGCATTGAGGATGATGCCATCGTCACAGGCACGGGCTGTGAACTCATTTCGCGCGGCGTACCGGTCGACCCCGATGAAATCGAAGCCCTGATGCGGCGCTAAGCCCTGTCAGACGGGTACGACCTTGGCCTGCGTGTCAGGGTCGCGCCCTTAATGGCTTGACCAAAAAAATTTAATCCGAAGTGAGATTGAACCCGTCCAGCCAGCCCAGTGCTGTCCAGACATAAATCACGATGACCGCGATGCCGAACATCAGCACGACGGTCCCGATCAGCAAGGTAAAACCCGCCACGAGCACGGGTCCCCAGCCGCTTGGCGTCTGGCGAACCAGACCAGGGTTGTAACGTGCATCAAACCGTGCATCGCTCATCAGGCACAGCACGATGGCCTCGACAAAGCCCGCAACGATGGGAATGAATAGCAAGAAAAATGCTGGATTCTCCCACCAGACCTCCGCCGCAGCCGAAGCCGCCATGAGGCCAAGTCCAATCGCAGTCACCAGCCACGCACGTGGCCTTTGCAGATACCACCATTGCGCGCCTATACAGGCCAGCAACGCCGCCAACAAGCCGACTTTGACTTTACTGATGAATCTTTGGTTGTGGGGTGCGCTGACTGCGTTGGCAGACAAGTCTGATTTGAACGTTGACGTCATATTGAACTCTGGCAATTGAATTTGAAACGAGAGGATGCGCATTTCGGACTCAATTGTAGTGTTGAACGGTCAATTTGGTGTTCAACAACTACTCTAATGTTGCACGCTCCACAATTGTTGAATGCAAAATATTTGCATTGCAGGCAGGATCACATTCAAATTACCTGCTCAGGCTAAAATCCAGGTATGTCACCACACGATTTTGATGTCGCCATTTTTGGCGGCGGCCCCACGGGATGCGCCCTCGCCTTGCTTCTGGCTCGTGCGACCCAACGTCCCGCACGGATTGCCTTACTGCAAACAGACACACACAGTCACTATGGACATGCGCCCGACCAGGACCCGAGGGTCCTGGCCATCAATCACGGAAGTCGTGTGCTGCTAGAGTCTCTGTCTGGCTTTCCTGATCAGGCTGCCCGCATCCAGACCGTCCATGTCTCGCAACGCGGGCGCCTGGGGCGTGCGATTATTCGGCACAGCGACTTTGATGTCCCGCAACTGGGATGCGTGGTGCGCTACGCAGCCTTGCACAGTCAACTGACACAGGCACTCAACGCAAGTGGCGTGACCGTCCTCAAGGGGCCGGCCGCGCAGATCCTGCGTCAGGACGTCAATGGAGTCGAAATTAGCCAGGGTCAGCAAACCTGGTGCAGCGCACTGGTGGTACAAGCCGATGGCCACCCCACAACCGATGTCACCCGCCAGTACGACCAGATGGCACTGGTGACTCAGGCACGCGCAGACCTGCCACGTCCCGGCTGGGCTTTTGAGCGTTTTACCCAGGAGGGGCCACTCGCCGTGCTGCCCCACCCGGGTGGGGCCAACCTGCAATCCATCGTATGGTGCTGCATGCCCGAACGCGCGCGGCACTTGCAACAACTTTCCCCCGCAGACTTCTCAGCGGCGCTGACCCAGACGTTTGGCACGCGACTCGGAAACCTGACCGTCCAGCACCCCGTCACCGCTTTTCCACTTGTGCTGAACCTGCCCCAGGCGGGAGCTGCCGGACGTTCAGTCGCGATTGGCAATGCTGCACAGACCCTGCACCCAGTCGCTGGCCAGGGTCTGAATCTGGGCTTGCGCGATGCGGCAACGCTTGCCTTTGCTCTGCGTGCCTGGTTGGGATTGCCTGAAAACAGCCCAGAACCTGCCTTGGAAACATTCCAGCGACTGC
>CANBUF010000083.1 GCA_947372575.1 Alcaligenaceae bacterium
TGCCATCGTGCAATAGCCCGATCAATATCGCGTTGCTGTTGCTTTTTATTACCCCCTCCTAAAAGAAGGATGATTTTAAAATTTTCTTTTGCCACATAGATACGCCAACCAGCTCCATAATTTATTTTGTATTCCCCGATGCCACGAAACCATTCAATATTCGACAAATTACCTTGCTGCATGCGTAACTTTGCAGTGACAATTTTGACTGCAATATTCACGGGAAGCTGATTGAACCAGACTTGGTATGGACTCTTAATTTCGTTGGTTAAGAGGAGTTCGCGAACTTCGTAAACAAGCTGAAATGGTAACATATAAGTAGTCAATAAAAGTGTCTTAGTTCTGATCTTGTCAAAAACATCGCACCCTGACTATGCGTAAACTTACGAAATGTCATACGCTTTGCTTCTCATATCCCTATAGAAAGCTGCTACACATTCCCTGATCTTTCATTCTTCATTTAAAAAAATAACGAGACACTATGCTTGAAACTTCACAAAAAACATTCATTGGCAATATCATCCGCCTGCACCCGAATGACAACATCGTTGTCGCGCGCACGGATATTGGAATTGGCACGCCAATCCCCAGTGAAAACATGACCAGTCGCAGCCAGGTGCTGGCGGGCTACAAGATCGCGGCACGCAAGATTGCCAAAGGCGAACCGATTCTCAAATACAGCGTGACGATTGGTTTTGCCAACACGGACATTGAACCCGGCACGATGGTGCACAGTCACAACACCGAGTTCCGCGAATTTGATCGGGACTATGCGTACGCCAGTGAGTTCAAACCTGTTGACATGGTGCCTGTCGCCGAGCGCGCAACCTTCCAGGGCTATGTGCGCGCGAATGGTCAGGTCGGCACTCGCAATTTCATCGGCATCCTGTCGACTGTGAATTGTTCGGCAACTGTCGTCAAGAAAGTCGCGCAATGGTTCACGCCCGAGCGTCTGGCTGAATTCCCGAATGTGGATGGTGTGGTGGCCTTTAGCCATGCCCTGGGCTGTGGCATGGAGATGTCGGGCGAACCGATGAATCTGTTGCGCCGGACAATGGCGGGCTATGCACGGCACGCAAACCTGGCTGGCGCGCTCATCATTGGATTGGGTTGTGAACGCAATCAGCTCAAGGGTCTGCTCGAACAAGAAGAGCTCGCAGGCCTGCCCAATCTGAAAACTTTTGTGATGCAGGAAAACGGCGGTACCACTCAGACCATTCAGGCTGCTATTGCTGCGGTCCAGGCCATGCTGCCTGAGGCCAACAAGGCACGGCGCGAAACCGTTTCAGCCAGTCACTTGAGCGTCGGCCTGCAGTGCGGAGGATCGGATGGCTTTTCTTCGATCACAGCCAACCCTGCACTGGGTGCAGCGATTGATATTCTTGCGCGTCATGGTGGCACGGGCATTCTGTCCGAGACACCAGAAATTTACGGTGTCGAACACACGCTGACACGTCGCGCCGCCACCAAAGAGATTGGTGAAAAACTCATTGAACGCATCCGCTGGTGGAAGGATGTTTATTCTGTCGGACGTGACGTACAAATCAACGGCACGGTGAGTCCTGGCAACCAGGTCGGTGGCCTGGCCAACATCTTTGAAAAATCCCTCGGTTCTTCGATGAAGGGCGGAACAGGACCGATGATGGAGGTCTACAAGTACGCCGAGCCGGTGACGGCCAAAGGCTTTGTCTTTATGGATACGCCTGGCTACGACCCCGTGTCGGCCACGGGTCAGATTGCTGGTGGGGCGAATCTCATCGCATTCACGACCGGACGTGGTTCGATGTTTGGCTCAAAACCTGCTCCCTGTGTGAAGCTCGCGACCAACACACCGATGTTTACCCGCTTACAAGACGACATGGATATCAACTGTGGCGAAATCATGGATGGCACAGTCTCGGTGCAGGAAATGGGCCAGCGGATTTTTGAATTGTTTCTGAGAACCGCATCAGGCGAGCCCTCCAAGAGTGAAGTCCTGGGGCTAGGTGATCATGAATTCGTGCCATGGCAGATTGGGATTCTGGGGTAAGCCACTGCTAGTGGCCTGCTGCCAACCATTGCAAGACACCCAGGCCGGCAGCACGGCCGCTGGCCATCGCGCCATTGAGCAGATACCCGCCAGTGGGGGCTTCCCAATCCAGCATTTCGCCGGCGCAGAATGTACCGGGGATATTTTTGAGCATCAATTCTGGCGTCATGCCCTCGAACTGCACGCCGCCTGCGGTACTAATCGCCTCATCAATCGGGCGGCAAGCATGGAGCACCACAGGTAAGGCTTTAATACCCGCGGCGAGCTTGAAGGGATCTTTGAAGGTCTCGGCCGACAAGCATTCGCGCAATAGCGCTGCGCGCACGCCATGCAACCCTAGACGTGAGCGCAAATGCGACGACATCGACCGGGTGCCGCGCGGATGGGAGACCTCATCACGCACGCGCTGAGCAGAGTGATCTGGCAGTAAATCCAGGTAGAGCGTGGCCTGGCCTTGCGAAAGAATCTGGTCACGCAACGGTGCCGACAGAGCGTAGATCGCACCACCCTCCAGTCCATGGGAGGTCACCATGCATTCACCACGCTGCGGCTCGGTGTCCCCTAGGCGAAACGTTGCAGTCTTAAGTGGCTCGCCTGCGCATTGCTCGATAAAGTGTTGCGACCAATGTGTCTCAAAGCCACCGTTGCTTGGCAACAGAGGGCTGAGTGCCACACCCTGCGCCGCAAGCCAGGGCCACCAGGCACCGTCAGAGCCAAGCTTGGCCCAGCTGCCGCCCCCCAGGGCAAGCACCGTCGCATCGGGCTTGAGGGTGATTTCGCCAGCAGGCGTATCAAAGCGCAATTGCTGATCGGCCGTCCAGCCCAGCCAGCGATGTCGCATAGAAAATTGCACACCCTGCTCTCGCAACCGGTGCACCCAGGCACGCAACAATGGTGCTGCTTTCATTTCCTGGGGAAACACGCGACCCGAGGTCCCTACAAAGGTGTCGATTCCTAGCGCATGCACCCAATCGCGCAGCGCTTGGGCATCAAACTGCTTAAGCATCCGGGACATCTCTGGGGCGTGTACGCCGTAGCGTGTCACAAACTGTTCAGAAGGTTCTGCATGGGTAATGTTTAACCCGCCGCGACCTGCCATCAGGAACTTACGCCCGACAGAAGGCTTGGCTTCGTAAACATGTACCGCGACACCCTGAATCACGAGGGCTTCAGCGGCCATGAGTCCCGCAGGACCAGCTCCAATAACAGCAACAGTATGCAAAAGTAATCCCAGAAAAGTTTATGATCAACGCAACGATCAACGCATCACAACTCAATTGGAACACAGGCCCCATGAAACCATCGATCGCAAACTGGAATGAACGCTACGCGGACGCGGACGAATATCTGTTTGGTAAAGCGCCCAATGCGTTTCTGGAAAGGCAGAAGGCCCGCTTTACGCCCGGGATGACGGTCCTGGCGGTGTGTGATGGTGAAGGCCGCAATGGCGTCTGGCTCGCTGAGCGCGGCTGCGAGGTCTGGTCTGTCGATGCGGCGGGCAACGCGTCAGCCAAGGCACGTCGCTTAGCCGAGGAGCGTGGCGTCACCATGCACATCCTCACGCACGACATGATGCAATGGGACTGGCAGGCACAACAGTTCGACGCGGTAGTGGGGATCTTTTTTCAGTTTGCGAATCCAAAAATGCGCACCGCCTTATTTACCGGCATGCAACAGGCCACCAAGCCAGGCGGGCTGATCGTGCTCGAAGGCTATGGACTCAAGCAACTTGAATACAACACGGGCGGGCCCAAGGACGCTGAAAACCTCTACACCATCCCGATGGTGCGCGAGGAATTCAAGTCAATGAACATCGAGTTTGTCGAAGAATATGACGCGTCCTTAAGCGAAGGCGCGCGTCATCAGGGCATGTCTGCACTGGTTGATATGGTAGCAACCAAGCCGCTTTAAAGACTTTAGAGATACTTTTTAAACCACGCCTGCATCTGGTTCCAGCCGTCCTTGGCTTCGGCTTCGCGATAACTTGGGCGGTAGTCTGCATGAAAGGCGTGCGGTGCTTTGGGGTAGATCACAAAGCTTGAGGCCTTTGCTGCAGCTGATCCGGTCGCAAGGGCGGCTTTCATGGTCTCAATGCTGCTCACGGGGATACCTGCATCCTCGCCGCCATACAGCCCGAGCACGGGCGCATGCAAACTGGCGGTCAGCTCAACTGGCTGAGTCGGACGCATAGCATCTTTATCGCCCACAAGGCGACCATACCAGGCCACGCCTGCTTTCAGGTTTGGGTTATGTGCGCTGTAGAGCCACACTACACGACCACCCCAGCAGAACCCGGTGATGACCAGGCGCTTGGGATCACCACCGTTTTCGCTTGCCCATTTTGCCGTAGCGTCCAGATCACTCATGACCTGCGCATCGGGAACCTTATTGACGATCTCTGTAAACAGTTTGCTGTTTTCAGTGAACTTTGAAGGATCGCCCTGGCGGGCATACAGCTCAGGTGCGATGGCAAGATAACCGAGTTTTGCAAAGCGGCGGCAGACGTCTTTCATGTACTCATGCACGCCAAAGATTTCCTGGATGACAAGAACCGTGCCCAGGTTAGTTTTGCCAGCAGGCGCTGCGCGATAGGCCGGGATGGTGCCATCAGCGACGGGGATCTTAACCTCACCCGCGATCAGGCCTTCACTGTCGGTGGTGATGGCGGTGTTGGCCATAACCGGGCCCGCTGCGAGGGTAAAGCCACTAGCAAGTGAGGTTGTCAGGAACCCACGTCTATTCAGTGTCAGGGGTGGCAACAAGCTATCAAACTCTGGACTGGTTTTGTTCATGATTGTGTCTCCTTGAAGAAGTTCGAGTTTATATCCATCACACGCAGGGCTACACCATCCGGGGGTACTATTTATACAGAGTTGATTTATACCAGCATGTTTATGATTTAAAGGCTCTCATGATCCTCTACCACGCACCTTCTTCATACTATTCAATGATTGCGCGGCTAGCGTTGCTAGCAGCCGAGGTGCCGTTTGAAAGTCGGCGCATGGATATTCATTTGGCCAAAGAACAGCTATCGGACTGGTATCTGAAAATCAACCCGCACATGACCGTGCCAGCGCTGGTCGACGGACACACGACCCTCATCGATAGTCACGATATTCTTCGTTATGCTGCAGAGCGGGCAGGAGAACGTTGGCTGGATCAACAGAGGGATCTCCTGCAGAGCATTGATGCGGTCGTCAGCAGACATTACGACATCCCCATCGAGCGACTGACCTTTGGTAAGGCATTTTTGACGATCGCACCCCTGCGGTTCATCTTCCCGCGGATATTGCAAAAGATGATTCGCAAACTTGAAGCCGAACGCGTCACGTCCGCAGACCCTCAGGCAATCGATCAAAAAATCAAATTGAATCGCGAACGCCTCGCCTACTTTACGCAAGGCAATCTGCTTGAAAAACTAAACGCTGAACGCGAGCATGTCCGTGCATATCTGCAGTCCCTGCCGACTCCAGAGCAAATGCTGTTTGGCGACCGGCTGAGTTCTGCCGATATCGTCACCGCCGTATTGCTCGGCAGGTTAAAAATGATCGGCGAATATGGACTCGTAGGACAAGCGGGCAAACTCGATCAATGGTTTGACAGGATGCAGAGCAGTCAGCCCTTTAAGCGGGCTGATATCTGGACGCGCTTTCAACCGTGGCGCATTGTGTTGAAGTATTAAGCGTGCAGTCTGATTGCTGCAGTACGCAGACGATACGTCCCGCCGCACTCAGACTGCCAGCACTGTTAATTCAGCTTGATATTGGCAGCCTTGGCAACTTTTGCCCACTTGTCGGTCTCGGCTTGCACGTATTGTTTGAATTGCTCAGGCGTGCCACCTACACCCTGCGAGGCCATGGATTCAAACTGCTTTTGGACCTCAGGCTGGTTGATCACCTTTTGTGCGGTCTCGGCGAGTTTTTTCAGAACCTCAGGAGGCGTGCCAGTTGGAGCAAAGAGGCCATTCCATGAGCTCACCTCAAAATCAGGAGCGCCTGCTTCGGCCATCGTCGGGACATTTGGTAATTGCGGTAAGCGCTGCAAACCTGCAACGGCGATCGCACGCAGCTTGCCGCCTTCGATGCTTGGCAAGGCACCTGCCGCGGTCATGAAACCCATTGAGACGTTGCCTCCCAGCACGTCATTGAGTGCAGGAGATGCGCCCTTATAAGGCACATGCAACAGATCAATGTTCATCCGCAATTTGAGCATCTCGCCAGCCAGATGTGGAGATCCTCCCGCCCCCGAAGAAGCAAAGCTCAGTTTGCCTGGGTTAGCACGCGCGTATGCAACCAGCTCAGCAAGGTTATGGATTGGTAATGATGGATTGACAACCAGCACACTGGGTGAAGTCATGAACTGTGTAATCGCCACCAGATCCTTTGCTGTGTCGTAGTTCAGATTGTTATAGATCGACATGTTCGTCGCATTCGCAATTGAGCCCAGCAACAAGGTATAGCCATCGGGTTTAGCACGCACCACGAGCTCAGTACCGATGTTGGAGCCGCCACCGGGTTTGTTCTCGACAATGATGCTCTGGCCAAGTTCCTTTTCCATCCCGTGCGCCATGATGCGCCCGACGATATCTGTCGGTCCGCCCGCGGCAAAGGGCACGATGAGTTTGATGGGATGATCTGGGTACGCAGCCTGCTCACGTGTCTGGGCCTGCACGTGGGTAAAGGCAGCACCCGCAGCGACGCCTGCAAGTGCCGCGATTAACAGCAATAAAATTTTTCTTTTCATCATGATCAATTTTTAGGAATGCTTCCGCCAGTCATAGGAGGCATCAGGAAATCAAAATCTACGCCTTTGTCCGCTTGTGTCACGCTTTGCAAAAATAGCTTGCGATAGCCGCGCTGCGCGGTGGGGGTTTCAATCGGTTTGAGCTTAGCGCGATGCACGAGTTCTTCGTCACTCACAAGCAAGGTGAGCTCTCTGTTGGCCACACTCAAACGAATCCGGTCACCATTCTGCACATAGGCAAGTGGCCCGCCAATCGCGGACTCGGGTGTCACGTGCAGCACAATAGTGCCAAATGCCGTCCCACTCATGCGGCCATCGGAAATCCTCACAATGTCTTTACAGCCTGCGCGCGCAAGCTTGCGTGGGATCGGCATGTAACCCGCTTCGGGCATCGCGGCGCCTTTGGGACCGATATTCTTGAGCACAAGGATGTCCTGGTCCGTCACATCGAGATCGGGGGAATCTATACGGCTGGCCATGTCTTCGAGATTTTCAAATACGACCGCACGGCCTTCGTGCTCCATCAGTGCGGGATTGGCAGCGGACTGTTTGATAATCGCCCCACCTGGTGCGAGGTTGCCCTCAAGTACTGCAATACCACCCTGGGGATAAATGGGATT
>CANBUF010000084.1 GCA_947372575.1 Alcaligenaceae bacterium
AACGATTATTTCTTCGTCCTTCAGGCGACTGGCTGCGGAGGTCATGTTGCCATCCATATCTGCGCGTTTCATGTCTCTGAAACCTGTTAACTGGGCTAGCAAGTAATCATGCTGCTGACCTGCGATCCGAGGAATGTGCTGGATACCCATTAGTGCAGGCCCATGGCATTGTGTGCAGTTGTATTGTTTAGCAAGTGCTGGACCCAGGACGAGGTTTTCAGGTTTGGTCTGATGTGTGGGAGCTGAACGTTTTTCTGACTCAAAATATGCAGCCAGGTCATTCATTTCCGCATTACTCAGATCGGCGGCCATTGGTGACATCACCGCATTTTTTCTGTTGCCTTCCCTGAATTGATAGAGGGCTGTTGCGAGGGCCTGTTCAGGTTGTCCTGCCAAGGCCGGCACGGCAGGGTCGACTGAATTGCCTCCTGGCCCATGGCAAGCTATACAGGTTTGTGCACGTGCGCGGCCCGCCTCAAGATCTGCAGCGTGAGCAAGCTGGGGGATAATTAAAAAAGCCGCAGTAGCCATAGAGGCCACCACGACTGATTTCACTGAGTATAGATTCATCATTATTTTTTGTAACTAACGCGGTAGATCACACCGTTATAGTCGTCGGAAACGAGCATCGAGCCATCCCCGAGCAATTGCACATCAACAGGACGGCCCCACATCGGAGGATCTGCCTTATCGTCTGTTAGAAAGCCAGTCAGGAAAGGTTCGTACTTGGTGACCTTGCCATTGGCATCGAGCACAACCCGCATCACGTCGTAACCCTGCTTGGTCGTTCGATTCCAGGAGCCATGACGTGCCATAAACATATTGTTTTTATATTCGGCCGGAAACATGTTGCCGGTATAAAACCTGATGCCGAGCGGGGCAACGTGTGCACCAAGTTTGAGGACCGGAGGAGTGCTCATTGCACATGTGTTGTACTTGCCGTACTCAGGATCAGGCATGTCGCCCTGGTGACAGAATGGAAAGCCAAAGTTCTCACCTTCCTTGTTCAGAACATTGAGTTCGTCGTTCGGTCCGTCATCACCTAGCCAGTCGCGTCCATGGTCGGTAAACCAGAGCTTTTTCGTGACAGGGTGAAAGGCCATCCCTACGCTGTTACGCACGCCTGTCGCGACACGCTCCATTTGTTTGGTTTTTGGATCAACGCGCAAAATCGCAGCCTGGATGTAACTCGGCATGGTGATGTTCTGTGGCGAACCAATATTGAAGTAGAGTTTTCCGTCTGGACCGGCGACAAGAAATTTCCAGAAGTGTCCCGGACCATTGCTGGGATCCAGTCCGTCGACCACGAGCTCGCCTTTTGGATTGTCCAGATTATTTTCAATATCGTCGTAGCGGGTAATCTTGTCATGTTCGGCCACGAACAATGTGTTGCCAATCATGGCAATGCCGTTCGGTGTGTTTTGGCCTTTCAGGATGGTTTTGACGACTCGCTTGCCATCCTTCTCGGTGACTGCATAAACATTTTTACCAATCCGATTGCTGACAAATACCGTGCCTTTGGGGCCAATGGCAAGTGAACGCGATTCTGGAACGCCATCGACCCAGACCTCAACCTTGAAACCAGGTGGCACCTTCAGTTTTGACATCGGCAAATCTTTAGCCGCGACTCCTGTCATTTTGGCAGCGAAGGGATGCAGTGTGTTTGGTTGTGCGCTGTCACCTAGCCCCTGTTTCCATGCCGGAGGCGGTTCCGCTGTCGGAGCCGTTGGTGCAGATGCAGGAGCTGCCGCAGGTGCGGGAGCCGTTGCCTGTTGAGCGAAGGCCGGCATTGCGAGTGCAAGTGCAAGCGCTGAAAGTGCGTGCTTGATTACCATGTTGGTTGTCTCCTGATAGCTTTGATTTAATTTTTTTACATGCTGATTCAATATATACCAAGCGATGCAAGCTTGGTGTGTTTTAAGAACCAGATTGTGTATTTTTTGCAAGACATGGGGTAATCCCCAGTTATCCTGCACTTCAATACCCTAAATTTATTTTTCACTCAGCTTGCGTGAATTGCTGTCGGTTCGAAAAATTACAGGATGTTCGGTGCTGTTGCGAAGGTGTGCAATAGAGAAATGGTCCTGGGCGCGCAGGATAATTTTCTTAACTACATCGTGATGGGGGGATTTGGAGCAGACTGGATCTGTGGCCGACGCATCGCCGGTGAGTAAAAAGGCCTGACACCGGCAGCCGCCAAAATCCTTGCTCTTTTCATCGCAGTTCCGGCATGGTTCCTGCATCCACTGATCACCACGAAAAAAATTGAAAGCCTGGCTTTCATACCAGATTTCCCGGATCGAATGATCCTTTACATTCGGAATATTAAGTCCAGGTAGCTGACGGGCATTATGGCAAGGCAATGCTGCGCCGTCTGGAGCGATATCGAGAAAAACAGATCCCCATCCATTCATGCAAGCCTTGGGTCGTTCCTCAAAATAATCCGGAACAACAAACAGGATTTTGCAGCGTTTGCCAATGCGTGAGCGATATGCATTCACTGTAGCTTCGGCTTCAATCAGCTGGGCGTGCGTCGGGAGTAATTGGTCTCTGTTTTCCATCGCCCATCCGTAATACTGGGTGTTGGCGAGTTCAAGATATTCAGCTTCGAGCTCAAGCGCCATATCCATGATCTTTTCGATATGAGGCAAGTTGTAACGGTGCAGGACAACGTTCATGACCATGGGATAGTCATGTTCCCTGATGAGATCTGCGACGCGCTTTTTCAAGTCAAAAGTTTTTGTGCTGCTCAGAAAGTCATTCATCTCCCGCGTGGAGTCCTGGAAAGACAACTGAATATGATCAAGGCCTGCTGTTTTTAAAGCCTTGATGCGTTGCGCACTCAATCCCACGCCCGAAGTGATCAGGTTGGTATAAAAGCCCAATTGCCGCGCCTCTTTGACCAACACTTCAAGGTCATCGCGCATCAATGGTTCTCCACCTGAAAAACCAAGCTGCGCGGCACCGAGTGCACGCGCCTCTTTCATGACGCGCACCCACTCTTCTGTTGAGAGTTCGTTTTGAATGTTTGCGTAGTTCGTGGGGTTGTAGCAAAACACACAATGCAAAGGACATCGATATGTCAGTTCTGCCAGTAGCCAGAAAGGCTGAGTAATGGCGGGGTCATTGCGCGTGTTTTGCATGACTTTTTATTGGATCCAGTCATTGTCAAAGGATGCACGAAGCATCCCTTCGATCTGGTCGCGCAGCCCCGTTTTTGCAAAGGCCTGCTCAATCTCGGTGACCAGGGTATCTACTGTGCGGGTACCATCGCAGCGCTTGAGTATCTCAGCGGCACTGATATTGAGTTTAACCATGCCTTCCGGGTAAAGCAGCACGTAAGCTTGTTGTGCGTCTTCCCATTGCAGGCGAAATAAACGATTCAGGCGAGGCCGTTGAGGAATCGCCTCCATATTCTCGGCTTGTTTGGGTTCAGTCATGATGTGCGTTCAACCTTCATTCTGGATATGCATGTTCGATTGCATCGAGCATGGACCACAGGATGTCGAGTTTGAATTGCAGGATTTCCAGCGCGCGTTCTTGTTGTGCACGCGTTTTAAAATAACTCAGTGTGACTTCCAGGCCATGATCAACATCGCGTTGAGCAAGCGGAATACGCGACCGAAAATATCGTAGGCCTGGTTCATCTATCCATGGGTAGTGCTGGGGCCAGGTGGCAAGACGATCTTTGTGAATTTGTGGTGCGAACATTTCTGTCAACGAGGAACAGATTGCCTCTTGCCACGGTTGCTGGCGCGCAAAATTAACGTAGGCATCGCACGCAAACTTAACAGCGGGTTCGACTTTTTTGAGTGACCATAGCACCTCACGATCCAGTCCGACTGCGATCCCCAGATGCGTCCAGGCTTCCAGCCCGCCAGATTCCGTATCGGTGCGATAGTCGCCAAAACCATCGTGATCCAGTATGCGGGCAATCCAGCGTCGACGCGTTTCTCGATCCTGGCAATTGGACATAATGGCCGCATCTTTGATCGGAATAATCCACTGGTAGTAGAAGCGGTTCAGTACCCATCCTCGAATTTGCTCTCGCGAACACAGGCCCGCGTTCATGCGGACATTGAAAGGGTGGTGGATGTGATAGCTCTGGCCCTTGGCACGCAACTGTGCTTCAAATTCTTCGCGGGTCCAGGCAGTGTCGTGTTCGCTCATGATCAAATCTCGAATTGCATACCGTCAAAGGCAACTTCAATCCCGCATCGTGCAAGCTCCAGGGCTTGTTCAGAATCTTCTCGCAGGATCGGGTTGGTGTTATTGATGTGAATCAGTATCCGACGCTTTGTTGGATACGCTTTGAGTATTTCAATCATGCCACCTGGTCCGGATAGTGCCAGATGGCCCATATCCGCGGCACGCTTAGCTGACAATCCGAGACGAAGCATTTCATCATCGGTCCAAAAGGTTCCGTCCACCAGCAAGACATCGGCTTGCTGCATGGCGCGTTCGACCTGAGGCTCAATTGCACCTAGACCAGGCGCATAAAAAACAGTTTTTCCACTTTGCGTGTCTGTGATGGACAAACCAATATTGTCGCCAGGATGGGGGTCGTTGCGATGCGGCGAGTAGGGCGGTGCCTTGCTGGAAAGTGAAATCGGAGTGAATGCCAGGTTCGCAAGCGCAGCGATACCAAAAGACTGATTGTCTGGCTGGATCAGTTGCTCGGACACGGTGCAATAGTGCGAGAGCGTATTGATAAGTGGCAGCCCAGTTTTAAGGTCTGAGAAAACCTGCTGGGTCGCATAGACAGGTAAGGCAGAGCTGCGCTCGCGCAGCATGAGCAAGCCCGTGACATGGTCAACCTGTGCGTCCATCAGTACGACCGCGGCAATGCCACTATCGCGTGCGTGTCTTGCGGGCTGCAACACGGGGTTATCTTTAATCTGGGTCAGAATGTCGGGTGATGCGTTAATTAATACCCAGTCTGAGCCTGCGCCACCAACCACAATCGATGATTGTGTCCGAGCACGTGCCTTGATTGAGTGATTACGCACACCATCGCAATTGGCGCAGTTACAGTTCCACTGCGGAAAGCCGCCACCAGCGGCAGAGCCTAGTACACGAATTTTCATGGTGTTTTTAAAAAGAAAAAGGCCGGGTGTTGAAACCCGGCCTTGTATGCAGCTAATTAGCGGTTTGCGATATACATCGTGATTTCAAAACCAAAACGCAGATCAATCGCTGAAGGTGTTTCCCATGTCATAGTTTTCTCCGTTGTTTTTTAAATTATGTACTAGAGATAAAGTATATAGAATCATTGTGATTAGTTCTATCGACTTTTTATATTTTTTTCATCCCCATGCCTATTAATCTTTTTCCAGAACTTATCCCGTTTCGACAAGGTTGGCTGGCTGTCGGCTCAGGCCATGAGATCCACTGGGAGATCAGTGGCAACCCTAAGGGTATACCCGTAGTTTGGTTGCACGGCGGACCAGGCAGCTCTGCCAGCGCGTTGCACCGTCGTTTTTTTGATCCTACCCGCTTTATGATCGTCCAGTTCGACCAGAGAGGGTGTGGCAAAAGTCGACCATCAGGCTGTTTGATTGAGAACGAGACGTGTGATCTGGTGAACGATATCGAGCGCCTCAGAACCATGCTTGGTATTTCTGTCTGGTCCGTTGTCGGTGGTTCGTGGGGGGGAGCGCTTGCACTCGCGTATGCACAGCGCCATCGAGCAGCCATTGCGCATATGCTATTGCGCAGTCCCTTTCTGTGTAGCCCTCAGGAAATTGATCTTTTTATGCGGCAACCTCCACTTGCGTGCCAGTCATCCTGGGCAGGACTGATGCAAGCAGTGCCTGTCAGCACGAATGAAGATTTGCTGACCTATGGCCATCGCATATTCTGTATCGAGCAAGAAGTGGTGAGTCAGCTCGCGCTTGCAAGCGTCTGGGTGCAGTATGAGTCTGCGATGAACGCCTATCCCGAACTGATCGAGGATGTTGAGGTCGCTCACCCAACAGACCTGATTGCGCGTTATCAGATTCAATGTCATTACCTGTTTAATGCTTGCTTTGTCAGCAAAGCGTCCTTACTCGCAACCGAGGGGCTTGAAGGTTTGAACCTGACTTTGATTCACGGCGAACAAGACGCGCTCTGTCCGATCGCCAATAGTCACGCTATCGCACAAGCCGCTCCAGGCGCGCGTTTGATTGCATTGGCCGGGTGTGGACACGCACTGACAACCCGCGCCATGCAACTTGCGTTGCTAGGCGAGGTTGCGAAGTGGGTAGACTAAGTCACGGGTCAGCACAATCCGCGCTTTGCTTTCAGTAACCTTCCAGCCCTGCGAGGATGAGTGCCGTCGGTAGTTCAAGAGCCCAGGCCGCCGCGACGGCAGCTAGCACGTAACGTGTTTGTTCAAGGTTACGGCCGAACTCAGTCATGGCAATCGCAGAAACTTCGCATAAGTTTGCGCGCGCGATGCCTTGTGCCAGAACAATTTTGCCGTTCTCGACAAACACGGCACGTTTACCTGCAGCCAGGTGTTCAATCACCACAGGCTGCGAGGCGTCAACACTGTAATACGTTACGGCACCATCACAAAACTCGGTAATTTCGACAACATTGACGTCGTCCGCATTCAGGACGGCTGTTCCTGTTGCTACCACGACATCGATCTGTGTGCGGTAGATTTTGATGAGCTGATTCGCATCTTCGAAGTCATGGTGCGCAATGTCGGGACGCTTCATTTCGTTGGTGTAGACGATATCGGTCAGAATGCCGACATCACAACGCTCGTAGGCTAAGCCATTTAATAGAATTTCAAATCCATCGTTCTCAATGATTGCCGACTCAACTTCGCAATTGAGCAACAAGCGCCTGGCTTGTTCCCAGTTTGCACAATTCCCTGTCTGAAGTACGCGCGATCCAACTTGCAAGCCGTTGGTGCTTGCAAGACCGGTTTTCAGTCCCTTGAGTTTGAGCATGGTGAAGAGCAGTCTGGATACAACGCCAAGCCCATTGGAACCCGAGATGCCAACAATTGGAATGCTGCCTGTATCGTCACCAGGAAAAATGTGATCGATGATCGCGCGCCCGACTGGCCTAGACTTGCCTTCGGCAGGTTTGATGTGCATCAGTAAGCCGGGGCCAGCATTGACTTCGACGATTGCTGCACCCTGTTCCTGCAGGGGGCGAGAAATGTCTTCGGCCACCAGATCGATACCGGCGATGTCGAGACCGACAGCTTTGGCGGCAAGCGCGGCCATTTCGGCGATTTCTGGGTGCACATCATCCGTGCAATCAAAGGCTACGTTGCCATTGCGCTGGATGAGCACTTCGCGTCCGGCGGGGACGATGCTACCCGAATCAAATCCTT
>CANBUF010000085.1 GCA_947372575.1 Alcaligenaceae bacterium
CGGATCTTTGATCTCCGCTGGCATTGTGCTGTTGCCGTTTGCCTGGTGGAATTGGCCCGCCCAACCGCTCAGTTTTCGTGCCTGGGGCGCCGTGATTGGTCTGACCGTGCTGTGTACCTCGATTGCCTACACCTTGTATTACAAACTACTGATCAATATTGGTCCATCAAAGGCTATGACCGTGACTTTTCTGGTGCCGGTCTTTGGGGTGTTCTGGGGCTGGCTATGTCTGGATGAGGTGATCACCATCCACGTCGTACTCGGTGGCGCGGTGATTTTGCTGGGAACAGCATTGGCGACTGGGATGGTGGGTGGTAGAAAGTCAATAGCTTAGAAATACTCAGTTGCAATTTCATGGACGTTGTTTTTGTAGGGCACGATCGATTAAAGCATTGATATGGTGAGGCACTTACTTCAGACTGTTTAGACTGCAATCATGCAGGTTACGTCGGAAAATGTATGCAGCCCTTTAAAATAGTCCTCGGCATGATGTCGGTCATCTTGTAAATATCATGGCCCTTCACTCCCCACGCGTCCACTGGCACCCAGGCAACGACGTCAGTTTGCTAAAAAATGGCGTTGAATTTTTTCCAGCGCTGTGCGATGCCTTAGATGCGGCCACTATCAGCATCCACATGGAAACCTATATTTTCCGTCTGGATCGGATTGGTAACAAGGTACTGGATCACCTCCTTCAGGCGGCCAAGCGTGGAATAAAAGTGCGTGTCGTGCTCGATGGTTTTGGTTGCGCGGCAGAAGAAAAACACATTCAGTCTTGCCTGCAAACGGTTGGTGCGCAATGCAGAATTTTTAGGCCTGAGCCCAAGCAATTAGGATTCAATAGCTTCAATATCCAGCGCTTACGCAGACTGCACCGAAAAATCACTGTCATTGATTCCCGACTGGGCTTTGTGGGGGGAATCAATATCGAAGACGACTTCGCCACGCAGGAGTCTGGCGCTCTCCCATCTGACCCACGATTTGACTATGCGTTAAGCCTGACGGGACCGGCGATTCCCGACTTGGTCCATGCACAGCAACTTTTGTGGCTTAGCATGTCAAGGCTGGACGAGACCACAAACGAGATCATTGGCGTCTCACGTGGCGCACGCTTATGGCGCGCACTGCGTTTAAAAAAGTTAAGTTTCCAAAACCTGCGAAAGCGCTCAAATAGTCCGGCCAGAACTGGCAAAACCAACGCTGCAATTATTTTGCGCGATAACTTTCGCCATCGAAAATCCATCGAAGCGGCCTACCTCACCGAAATTACTCACGCGCGACATGACATCATTATTGCCAACGCATACTTCCTGCCGGGTCACAAACTACGCAAAGCACTCATCCAGGCAGTCAGGCGCGGGGTACGTGTGCGCCTGCTCTTACAAGGCAAAATCGAATACCGTATGCAGTATTTTGCAACGCGCTGGATTTACGATCGGTTTTTAAAGGCAGGGGTTGAGATCTACGAATACACACCAAGCTTCCTGCATGCAAAGGTCGCCGTCATCGACAACATCTCAACCGTTGGGTCGTCCAATCTTGACCCGTTTAGTCTGCTCCTCGCACGCGAAGCAAACGTCCTGATTGATGATATAGAGTTCAGTGCCAAATTGCGTGATTCACTTCAAGGCGCGATGGAGCACGGCAGCCATATTATTGAACACACGCTGTATGTTCAACAGGAATGGTTCACACGACTCGGAGATGCCTGCGCCTATCTGCTGCTCAGGATTGGTATCGCACTTTCGGGGAAAAATGAAGATTATTAAAGCGTGCCGGCATAAAAATCTAAAATCTAGATGGCTAAAAACTAAACGGCGTGACGATATGACAACTTGACCAGAAGCCTAAATGATGATCAAGGTAACTCTAACTCTGCCAGTATCGGTGCATGATCCGAGAGTTGTGTCCAGGGCTTGCCACGCAACACGCGTGCACTGCGCACAGCAAAACCGCGTTGATAGATCCGATCCAGCCTGAGCCACGGAAAGGCCGCCGGAAAAGTCCGGGGCGAGGGCATCAGATTACCTGTGCCCTCCATGGATAATTGATTCACACGAGTATTCTGCCGGTGGAACATCGCAGTGCGTAATTGCTCCAGCGTCTCGCCACGCAGGACTCCGCGCAATTGCTCAAAAGACTCGCGCAGTTTGGGCATCATGCCGTGCGTGCGTGGCGCATGCGCGAACACTTCGTAGACGCCGAGTTGCTGGACAAACAAGGGTGCAAGTCGATCCTTCCAGTCATTGAAGTCGCCCGCGATAAGCATCGGCGCACCGTCTGGCACCATGCGCTGAATGCGTTCAGCCATCACCTCGATTTGTCTGACACGACTCCCGGCAAAGAGGCCGAGATGCACGACAAAACAATGGACTTCGCGACCATCTACATCGATCACGCTATGCAATAAACCGCGCTGCTCGAGCCGATGATCAGAGATATCCTGATTTTCGAACGAAATGATCGGATGTCGTGAGAGTAAGGCATTGCCATGATCGGTCTGAGCGCGAATCGCGTTACAGCCGTAGGCGCATTCCATGTGCAAGGCCGCGGCGAGTGATTCGTGCTGTGCGTGCAAGGCGCCGTTTATATCGTTACGTCCCTGTACTTCTTGGAGGAACATCAGGTCCGGTCTTAAACCATGCAGTTCGAGACGCAGCTCTCCCAAGGAGTCACGTCCGCTGAGGGAGCGTCCTTTGTGGATGTTGTAACTGACGACACGTATCAAGGACATGGAATACAGGATGGGCGATAGGCGCCCATCCTGTGCATACTGCTGATCAATAGTGACTACTGATCAATCTTACGATCAAGCAACAAAACTTCAAAATCAAAACAATTAAGGTGCTTTGACTTCGGGCTGACGCAGGCGAATATGCAACTCACGCAATTGCTTTTCATCAACAGGTGATGGTGCTTGTGTGAGCAAACATTGTGCGCGCTGTGTTTTGGGGAATGCAATCACATCGCGAATCGATTCGGCACCGGTCATCATGGTGACGATACGGTCCAGACCAAAGGCGATACCACCATGTGGTGGCGCGCCATATTGGAGGGCGTCGAGCAAGAAACCAAACTTGAGCTGCGCTTCTTCGGCGTCGATTTTCAGGGCGCGGAATACTTTGCTCTGAATTTCTTCGCGGTGAATACGCACTGAACCACCACCGATTTCCCAACCGTTCAACACCATATCGTAGGCTTTAGCGATCGCCTTGGATGGATCTGTAGTGAGCAGGTCTTCGTGACCGTCTTTGGGGCTGGTAAAGGGGTGATGCGCAGCCACGTAGCGATCGGCTTCTTCGTCGTATTCAAACATCGGGAAGTCCACAACCCACAATGGCTTCCACACGGCTTCGAACAGGCCGTTGGCTTTGCCAAATTCGCTGTGGCCAATTTTGACGCGCAAGGCACCGATGGCATCGTTGACGACTTTAGCGCGATCCGCACCAAAGAAAATGATGTCACCGTCTTGTGCGCCAGTACGTTTGACCATCTCGGCCAACGCAGCGTCATGCAGATTCTTGACGATAGGTGACTGCAAGCCATCGCGGCCTTTGCCGGCTTCGTTGACCTTGATCCAGGCAAGGCCCTTGGCGCCATAGATCGCGACAAATTTGGTGTAGTTATCAATCTCACTACGCGAAATCTGAGCACCACCCGGAACGCGCAACGCGACAACACGGCTGCCTTCGGTGGTCGCGGCCTGGGCAAATACCTGGAAGTCGACGTCTTTCATGACGTCTGTCAGATCGGTGAATTCGAGCTTGACGCGCAGATCAGGCTTGTCCGAACCATACAGACGCATGGCTTCGCTGTAAGGCATGATCGGGAACGTCTCGGCCAGATCGACGTCCTGGACGACTTTGAATACATGACGGATCATGCCTTCAAAAATCTCACGGATCTGGACTTCATTTAAGAATGAAGTCTCGCAATCGATCTGTGTAAATTCCGGCTGACGATCCGCACGGAGATCTTCGTCACGAAAGCACTTGGTGATCTGGTAATAACGATCAAAACCCGACACCATCAACATCTGCTTGAACAGCTGAGGTGACTGGGGTAATGCAAAAAACTCACCAGCATTCACGCGTGAAGGCACGAGATAGTCACGTGCGCCTTCGGGTGTGCTCTTGGTGAGCATTGGGGTTTCGATATCGATAAAACCGAGGTTATCGAGGAACTTGCGTACCTCAATCGACACGCGATAACGCAGCATCATGTTTTTTTGCATCTGACCACGGCGCAGATCCAGCACACGGTGTGTCAGGCGCGTGGTCTCGGACAGATTCTCATCGTCGAGCTGGAAGGGTGGCGTGACCGATGGGTTGAGGATTTCGACTTCGCGGCACAGAATCTCAATCTCACCTGAAGCGAGGTCGGAATTCGATGTGCCGGTGGGGCGCTCACGCACCAGGCCTGTGACGCGAATACAAAATTCGTTGCGCAGACGCTCAGCAATCGAAAACGCAGGCGCATTATCCGGATCAAATACGATCTGAGCCAAACCCGCACGATCACGCATGTCGATAAAGATCACTCCGCCGTGATCGCGGCGACGATGAACCCAACCAAACAGGGTAACGGTTTGACCTAAATGGTCACGACAAACCTGGCCGGTGTAGCAGGTACGCATAGGAGAGTGCTCCAAAAATCTGGCAAGACATTAATCGGAAATTTTGACAACTATTGGTGCTTGTGTCGGCGGGGCAACAACGCCCATCGACACGATGTACTTCAGGGCAGCATCCACCGACATATTGAGTGGAAAGACTTCGCTGCGCGGCAGCATTAAAAAATATCCCGAGGTCGGGTTAGGGGTCGTCGGCACATAGACGCTAACGTGCTCCGTACGCAAATGCTCAGCGACCTCGCCGTTGGGCGTGCCGGTCATCAATGCGATGGTCCAGCAACCTTTGCGGGGATACTCGATTAGGACTGCCTGACGAAAAGCCTGGCCATTTGGTGCGAGCAAGGTATCGCTGACCTGCTTGACCGACTGATAGATCGAGCGCACAAGCGGGATGCGGCCAAGCAGTTGCTCTGAACGACTCAGAATGCTGCGACCCAGGAAGTTTGCGGCAAACAGGCCCGTGCACAACAGGACGGCGAGGACCACCAGGACTCGAAATCCTGGAATATCCAGACCGAACAAAGCTTGGGGTGACAGAAAGACGGGCACGACGCTCTCGAGCGTGGTGACAACCAGACCCAGCACCCAGATGGTGATGACCAGGGGCACCCAGATCAGCAAACCAGTGATGAAGTACTTTTTAAATAAACGCATACTTGATCTGGTCAGGGGTGAGGGAGTCGCGCGCAATCAAAAGATCAGGCGCCCGAGCCGGAAGTACTGGTACCACTGGAGGACTTGGCTGGTGAGGAAGCAGTGGACGAGGTGCTTGAGGATTGCGAGCTGCCCGATTGCGCGTTGCCTGCACTACCTGAACTACCCGTACCACCGGATGCCGCGCCGGCATTCGAGCTGGAGCCTGAACCCGCAGCTGGACCCGCATTTGCACCCGATTTGGAACTATCGCTGGTGCCGCTATCCGAGCCTGAGTTTGCACCCGAGGATGCTTCGCTCCCTGAAGACTTGGCGGCATCACCACCCGCGTTACCCGCTGCGGCTGCGGCTGCCGCTGCGGAGGCGGCAATCGCTGCCTCGCTGGTCTTACTACCGCCACCACTTTTATCTCTGAAATCCGTCACATACCAGCCCGAACCTTTGAGCTGAAATCCTGCTGCAGTCACTTGCTTGGCATAGGTGGACTGTTTACATGCGGGGCACTCAGTCAGACGCGGATCGGACATTTTTTGGAGGATGTCTTCGGCATGACCACAGGCAGTGCATTTGTAAGCGTAGATGGGCACGATAAAACTCTCATTAATGCTTGATAAAAAGATGCGTGGCGTAAAAAGCGTAGCATTCAGGGAAAGCCCTAGATTTTAACGTTTTTTTGAGTATTTCCCCGCTCTTTCTGGAGCTGGGGTGCAAACAGCGCCGGTTTTACAGGCAAAATCCAAAAAAATGCTGGGTTTCGACGGGTTTATTGCTTAAAAGTAATGGTTATTGGCTTTTTTAGACACATTTTCTGCGCTTGAGGTTTTCGCTATGTCAGACACACCAGTTTTTACTTTGCATCAGGGCACCCGGCCGCTGCTGGTTTCGATCCCGCACTGCGGCACGCACATTCCTGAGGATATCCAGGCGCAATTACTGCCGCTTGCACGCGACGTACGGGACACCGACTGGCACCTGCCGATCCTGTATGACTTTGCACGCGAGATGGGTGCGTCCATCCTCCAGGCAAATATGTCGCGCTATGTGATCGATCTGAACCGTCCCATTGATCAGACCAATCTCTACCCGGGCCAGGACACCACACTACTGTGTCCCATCGACAACTTTGATCGCGAACCACTCTATCCCGAAGGCAAAACGCCCACACAGGACGAAATCAACCGTCGGCGTGCGCTCTACTGGCAGCCTTATCACGACGCACTTGCAGGTGAAATCGCGCGCTTGCGTGGATTGCACGGTCAGATGGTCCTGTGGGATGCCCATTCCATTCGCTCAGTTTTGCCAAGGTTTTTTGAAGGCAAACTCACTGATCTGAACCTCGGAACAGCGGGTGGCAAAAGCTGTGATCCCGGACTGGCAGCCGCAGTCACGGCGTGCGCAGAGGCCGACACGCGACATACATCGGTTCTGAATGGCAGATTCACTGGGGGCACCATCACGCGCCAGTATGGGCAGCCAGCGACGGGGGTGCACGCGATCCAGCTAGAGATGACCTGGAGTTCGTATATGAATGAGCTTGCGCCCTACAACTACTTGCCAGACACCGCAGCAAACGTTCAACCTGTGTTGAAACAGATGCTGCAGCGCTGTGTGGACTGGAAGTTTTAAGCTTACAAACCAAGTGCAGACAAATCAGGGCGCTTGAGGTGCCAGTCTGTCACTTGCTGAAAGGCGATCCCGATCTTGACCATCGTCGCGTCATCGAAGGGCTTGCCCAGCAGCTGCATACCAATCGGCATGCCATTATCAGCAAAGCCAGCAGGCAGTGACATGCCACAGGCACCGAGATAGTTACCCGCGCGCGTGAAGGCGGCCATGGGTGTGGTGGCCTCATCGACCTCAGTCAGCGCCATCGCCCCCATCGGTGCGCACGGGCTGAGCAGTGCGTCGACATTGCTCATCCAATCCGTCCAGGCAGCAATCGCCTGGCGATGCGCGGCCAGCGCACTGATATAGTCGGCCGCTGAAATCTTGGCTCCAGACTGCACACGTTTACGGACAAACTCTCCAAATGGGCGGCTGGCATCATC
>CANBUF010000086.1 GCA_947372575.1 Alcaligenaceae bacterium
ATCCTGACAGTATTCGATAGGGGTCATATTATTTTTTAAGGACAGCGCGCCAGACCATGATCAGCCAATCTGCCGCACGAAGTGTTGGACGATGTTGAAACACATCGTATCGGACAGCTTCAATCTTTTCGAGCATTCGCAGGCCTCCCTGAATAATGAGCCTGAGCTCAAGTCCCGCTCGACCGCTTAAGCGATATGCTAGTGGTGCACCCGAGTTTAACAATGTCCTGCAGCGAGCGACTTCAAATTGCATAAGCGTACGCCAGGCTTGACCGGTTTTGGCTGATGCAATCATATTTTCTGTGACACCGAATCGTGCCAGATCAGTTTGGGGCAGATAGATCCGCCCTTTAGCCCAGTCAATCCCAACATCCTGAATAAAGTTCGTTAATTGCAACGCGGTGCAGATCGCATCGGATTGCTTGAGTGATAACGCATCGACGTGACCGTACAGGTGCAGCATCAGATGGCCGACGGGATTTGCCGAGCGGCGGCAATAGTCTTCCAGAATGGCATAGTCGGTATAGCGTGTCTGGGTGATATCTTGTTCGAAGGCGGACAATAAATCAAAGAATGGGGTCAATGGCAACTGATGCCTGGAGACGGTCTGTGCGAGTGGCACAAAAATTGCATCAAGATCCGTGGCGGCTTCTTGCCGGGGGGCATGCGGGCTGACTTGTGCATGCAAGGCATGGCGATAGCGTTCCAGCTGTTCAATACGTATGTGCGCAGCTGCGTCTCCTTCGTCAGCGATATCGTCGGCTGACCGTGCAAAACGGTAAATATTAACGACCGCCCGGCGCAGGTGACGGGGCAATAAAATTGATGCGACAGGGAAGTTTTCGTAATGATCGACGGACATGGCAAAGATTGCCTTAACGTAAATGCAGGATAGGTCTAATTCTAGTGGCTTTATTCTGTGCGTGCCTGCGTTAGACTAGCGGGATCGGGGGACGTTTGACTCGCGATAGGAGATTGGTTTGAAAGATAGTTGTGTATTGATTACGGGTGCCACCAAAGGCATTGGTTGGGCACTCAGCAGACGCCTGGCTGATTTAGGCTGCCATGTGGTTGGGATTGCACGCAATACCGCTGAGATCGATTTCCCGGGTTATCTGTATGAATGCGATTTGTCCGATGCTGGCCAGACAGAAGATGTGTTGCGCGCCATTCGCGATAAATTTCCCGTCGATGCCGTGGTCAATAACGTGGGTTCGGCGATTTCACAACCCCTTGGTGGAGTTGAGTTGTCGGCCTTGTTCGAAACCTTTGATTTGAATGTGCGCACAGCCGTGCAGGTCACCCAGGCGTTTGTTGAATCGATGAAGCTGCGTCGAAATGGACGCATTATCAACTTGTGCAGTCTGGCCGTGCGTGGCGCGCGCGACGCCACAAGCTATGCTGCCGCCAAAAGTGCGCTGATTGGCTGCACGCGGACCTGGGCACTGGATCTGGCTGAATACGGAATCACCGTCAATGCTGTTGCACCCGGCGCAATCGATACCGAGCTCTTCATGAATGCCATGCCCACAGGCGACTCTACGACGCATTCCGCTGGCATGGTTCCGATGGGCCGGTTGGGTACCGCCAACGAAGTCGCAGCACTGATTGCATTTTTATTATCCCCGGATGCCGGCTTTATTACCGGTCAGATTATTGGAATCGATGGTGGTGGCAGTTTGGGAAGCACGTCTTCCTGATTCATGTGCACCTGATGCATGTACTCCTGCTGCAACGGACGTTCTGTCCGCCAGTTTCACCATTGATGATATGGATTCATGGCTAAAGTTAAAACGATATTTACTTGTGCTGAGTGCGGCGGGACCAGTCCAAAATGGCTCGGCCAATGTACGCATTGTCAGGCCTGGAACTCGCTTGAAGAATCTCGCGAGTCGGGTGCATCCAGTCAGGGTGAGCATCGCTACGCTCCGCTCACCCATTCAAGTCCTCTGCGCAGTCTGTCCGATGTCGAGGCACTGGAGTTGCCCCGAATTTCTACAGGTATCCCCGAGTTTGACCGGGTCCTGGGCGGTGGTCTGGTTGCGGGCGCAGTGGTGCTGATCGGCGGCGATCCCGGTATTGGTAAGTCAACCCTGCTGCTGCAGGCGCTGGTCGCCATGTCCGGCAATCAGCGCGTGCTGTATGTGACCGGTGAGGAGTCTGCTGAGCAGGTGGCTTTGCGCGCGCGCAGACTCGGCTTGCCTGGGGCTGCTGTGGATCTGTTTGCTGAAATTCGCCTCGAAGCCATTCAGACTGCTTTGCTTGAACAAAAGCCTGCGGTGGCGGTTATTGATTCGATACAGACGATGTATTCCAGCGAGCTGACTTCGGCGCCTGGCTCGGTGTCACAAGTCAAGGAGTGTGCTGCGCAGCTCACCCGTCTGGCTAAGCAGGCAGGTATTCCGATTGTCATGATCGGTCACGTCACCAAAGACGGCACGCTTGCGGGCCCGCGCGTGCTCGAGCACATCGTTGATACGGTGTTGTACTTCGAAGGTGATACCCATTCGTCTTTCCGTTTGATCCGGGCATTCAAGAATCGGTTTGGCGCGGTCAACGAACTGGGTGTTTTTGCGATGACCGATCGCGGTCTGCGTGGTGTCTCCAATCCGTCTGCGCTGTTTCTGTCGCAGCATTCCAGCGATGTGTCGGGTACGTGCGTGATGGCGACTCAAGAAGGCACGCGACCCTTGCTGGTCGAGATCCAGGCGCTGGTCGATAGTGCCCATGTGCCCAATCCACGGCGCTTGTCGGTCGGGCTGGAGGGGAATCGACTTGCCATGTTGCTGGCGGTTCTGAATCGTCATGCAGGTGTCTCCACGTTTGATCAGGATGTGTTTGTTAACGCGGTCGGTGGCGTGCGTATTACCGAGCCGGCAGCTGATCTGGCCGTGTTGCTGGCAATCATCTCGTCGTTGCGTGATCGACCACTCCCCAAGGGCCTGATTGCCTTTGGCGAGGTCGGTCTGGCAGGAGAAGTCCGTCCCGCACCACGTGGTCAGGAACGCTTACGCGAAGCAGCAAAGCTTGGTTTTTCGCTGGCCATCATTCCCAAGGCGAATGCACCGCGCCAGCCAATTGAGGGCCTTGAAGTCATTGCGGTGGATCGTCTGCAGGACGCACTGGATCACCTGCGACAAAAGTAATTTCTCTTGAGTATTTTCTGTTTTATGCACGTATTGCTTTGATATTGACTACTTTGTTGTTGTTCGCCTTGATCTTTACTTCATTACTTCTGTACCTCTTAACTTCTTTACTTGTTTATAACGCCTACCCTCTCATCCCTTGTTTGTCTCACGAATGAATTTGAAAAACTGGAAACTAGCTTGCCGTCAGGCATGGCGAGATGCGCGAGCAGGTGATTTACGTCTGTTGTTGCTCGCAGTCGTAATTGCTGTTGCAGCGGTGACGAGCGTCGGCTTTTTAGCCGACCGCGTGAGTCGTGCGCTGGAGCGTGACGCGCTGCAGATGCTGGGTGCTGATCTGGTGGTCGAAGCCGACACGCCTTTTGCTGAGACATTTTTTGCGCGTGCCCAGTCCAGTGGTTTACGCACGGTGCAGACCTGGCAATTCCCCTCGATGGTTGGCACAGGCGCGCGTGTGCAACTGGCCTCGGTCAAGGCCGTCCAGCAGGGTTACCCGTTGCGCGGCAGCTTACTGACCTCCACGGCTGAGGATGCGCCGGGTCGCGAGACGGATACTCCGCCTGCCATCGGTGAGGTCTGGGTGGATCCACAGGTACTCGTGCAGACAGGTCTGCACGTGGGGGACGCACTCAAGGTAGGCGATCTGCAGCTAAAGATTGGGCGCATCATCCGCTATGAACCTGATCGTGGTCCCCAGTTTGTCAATCTGGCGCCCCGCGTGATGATGCGCGCCGAGGATCTCGCGCGCACGGGTCTGATCGCACCAGGCAGTCGAGTCGGATATGCATTGCTGGTGGCTGGCGCACCAGAGCGCGTGGAGCAATACCGGGCTTGGTTGCCCGGTGAGCTCAAGCCGGGACAGAAACTTGTCACGGTAGAGTCTGGACGACCAGAAGTGCGTCGTTCACTTGATCGTGCACAACAATTTCTCGCATTAGTCGCCATGCTGGCCGTCCTGATTGCAGCGGTTGCCGTGGCGCTTGCTGCCAGACGATTTGGTCAACGCCATCGCCAGAGCGTTGCCGTGATGCGCTGCCTGGGTGCAACGCAGCGCGATATCACCACGATCCTGGTGGGTGAATTTTTAATCGTCGGGGTGCTGGGAGCCTTGTTGGGCACCGCGGTGGGGTGGGGCGCGCAGACGCTAATGGTCGAGGTCATCAGTGGCCTGTTAGGGACAAGTTTGCCAGGCTCAGGGGTCACCCCTGCGCTGCAAGGCTTGTTTACGGGCGTCTGGTTATTGCTCGCATTTGCCTGGCCTCCCATTCAGGCATTGCGTCACGTGTCCCCATCGCAAATTCTCAGGGCACAACACATACATTTTCCTTTGCAAAGCTGGGCAGGCCTGGCCGTTGGACTCACAGGGCTTACGGCGCTGATGTGGTGGGTCGCCCATGACATCAAGCTGGGGGCTGGCCTCGCAGCGGGTTTTCTTGCTGCCACATTGGTATTTAGCATGATAAGTGCCGCGGCACTCTGGGGACTGTCACTTGTGCGAGCGCGTTTGCATCACTATCCTGTGCTGCGCTTTGCCCTGGCAGGTGTGGTGCGCAGGCGAGGTGCGACCATCGCTCAAACGAGTGCGCTCGCAGTTGGCATGATGGCGATCTTGCTGTTGACCATCGTGCGTACGGATTTAATCGCGGGCTGGCAACGCACGCTGCCAGCTGATGCGCCGAATCGTTTTCTGATCAATGTTCAGGATGACCAGAAGCAGGGCGTTCAGGATATCTTGCGCCAAGGGGGGCTGAGCGCTTCGACGCTTTCGCCGATGGTGCGTGGTCGCCTAGTCGAGCGCAACGGCAAGCCCTTGGGGGCGAACGATTTTGAAGATGCACGCGCACAGCGTCTGATCGAGCGAGAGTTCAATCTGTCCTATGCCGCGCATGTACCGGATGTGACGCAACTCACGAGTGGGCGAGAGCTCGATCCTGAGGCTGCCGAAGTCTCACTCGAGGCGGGTTTGGCCAAATCACTGGATTTGCATCTTGGTGATACGCTTGAGTTTGATGTGGCGGGTCAAGCAGTCAAGGTTCTCGTCACAAGCATCCGTCGCGTGGACTGGGATTCGATGCGCGCCAATTTTTTTGCCATCCTCACGCCTGCTGCGCTTAAGGATTCCCCCCGTACCTGGATGACCGCTTTCCATCTCAAGGCGGACCAGACGGCGCTGGTGCAGAACCTGATTGCAAGTTACCCGAACCTGACCGTCTTTGACGTCGGTGCCATCCTGTCGCAATTGCAATCCATTCTGGACAAAGTGGCTGTCGCGGTACAGGGACTTTTTGTGTTTTCAGTGCTCGCAGGCGCTGTGGTGCTTGCGGCAGCACTTTCGGCCACCCGTGACGAGCGCATCCACGAAGCCGCCTTGCTCAGAGCGTTCGGGGCATCACGTAAACAGTTGGCGCGTGCACAGCGCATCGAGCTTTTATTTGTCGGCGCCCTAGCGGGTCTTCTTGCGGCAGGGGGGGCGACACTGGCAGCCTGGGCGTTGTCCAGATGGGTATTCGAATTCGATCTGCGCTGGACGTGGTGGCCCTGGTTTTTGGGGGTCATTGTCTGTATGCTTGGGGCCTGGATGGCGGGAGCTCTGGCGTTGCGAGGCGTGTTAAAAACTCCGCCACTGACTATTTTGCGACAGACCTGATGCCTGCCTCTGACTCAACCCCGACCGTCACAGATTCAAATCCCAGCACACCTGCAGCGGATTCTGTTTTCGTATTGCTGGGCGCTGAGCCCGGTATCCGGCGCTTGGTAGATCGCTTTTACGATGTCATGGATATTGATCAGGACCTGAAGGTCTTGCGTGAGGTGCATGGCGCAACGCTTGAGCAGGCACGCGATAAGCTGTTTTGGTATTTGTGCGGCTATTTCGGCGGCCCCCAGCTCTATATCGAACGTTTTGGACACCCGCGCTTGCGTGCCCGTCATCTGCCGTACTCGATTGGCATCAAGGAACGTGATCAGTGGCTGTTGTGTATGGCGCGCGCCATGCAGGATCTGGATTATCCCCAAGAGCGGATCGATCGGTTACTTGAAATATTCTTCGGAGTCGCAGACTGGATGCGTAACCGCGATGACTGATCAGACGCAGAATGTATCCATGAATGCGACGACAAATCCTCCTCATACGGTGCGTCTCGCGCACGTTGAGATTCTGTTCGACGCCTCGCTTGCTGATGTTGCGGCACCTGCCGACTGGTTCGATCCTCAAAACCCGGCGCTTGACGCGCAACCTGTCACGCAAGGTGGTCGCGCCGCGGCCTGGTATATCCGCCTGGGTACCACCCCTGCCGTGTTAAGGCATTACCGGCGAGGTGGCTGGGCGCGACGTATCCTGCGTGACCAGTATCTGTGGCTGGGTGCTTCGCGCACGCGTGCCTTTGCAGAGTTTGCGATGATGCATAGGCTCTGGCTGTCAGGACTGCCCGTGCCGCAACCGCTCGCGGCTGCAGTATGGCGCTGTGGCTGGATCTATCGTGCTGCTCTGGTGACTGCTCGTATTGCTCAGGCGACTGCGCTCGCGCGGGTGACCGAGCATAGTGTCTGGTTTGAGGCGGGACGCGTGATTGCACAATTGCACCATGCTGGGGTGTGGCATGCGGATTTGAATGTATTTAATCTGTTAGTTGATGCCCAGTCAAAAGTCTGGTTAATTGATTTTGACCGAGCCCGTCAGGGGCGGATGACGCAGGCGCAGCGGGCCGAAAATCTGGCACGGCTGTTACGGTCATTGCGCAAAGTGACCCCTGAGAGCGAGGAAATTTGCTGGCCAGCGCTCCTGCAGGGGTATCAGCGCGAAGCAAACATACTTAACAATACGTCAACAAAGGAACGTGTATGACTGTGACGGTTTTTGGTTTGAATCAATGCAGCACTTGCATCAAAGCACGCAAGTGGCTTGAACTCAATCGTATCGATTATCAATTTCAGGACTATCGTGCCGTCCCGGTGGATGCCGCCGTCTTGACACAGTGGGCCCAGGACCTCGGAGGCTGGGAAAAACTCGTGAATCGCGCGTCGATGACCTGGCGTAATCTTGATGCCTCACTTAAAAACCCGGACTCAGCAGAAAGTTGGCTCGCACTGATAGCACAATCCCCCACGTTGATTCGACGCCCTGTTACGGTCTATGCTGACG
>CANBUF010000087.1 GCA_947372575.1 Alcaligenaceae bacterium
AGACGCTTTGGGAGTGAGGAACCAAAGCGCAGGTAGTCCAGCAAGTGTTTGAGTCGCGCAGCAAACTCAGGGCTCCTGAGCATGACGTTGTAGGGCCCCTGCAAGCCAATGCTAGAAATTTCAAGTATCTCGCGTGCCAGGCCTGTTGATTGTGCAGAGACCGTCTCGAGTGTGAGTTGCGTAAAGCGCTTGGGCGCCATGGTTGTTGTTGTCATCTGCTTGTCTCGATGTTTTTCTAGTGAATTGAGGTGTGAGTGATTTTTAGCAAGTTTTGATAGCGCTTCGTATCCTGAATCAGAATGGCTTCGAACCCGGATGGGGAGCTTGTGCGAACATACATGCCCTGCTCCGCAAGTGCGGCGATAAAGTGAGTGGAGTGGGTCGCAGTAATCGTGGCAGCATTCAATTTTTCGATGATCTCGGCAGGCGTATGCGCAGGAGCAATTAACCCTTGCCAGGTATAGGCCTCAAACCCATTCAGGCCACTTTCTGAAATCGTTGGAATATCCTTTACAGCCGTGGATCGCGCCATGCCTGAGGTTGCGATCAGTTGGAGGCGCTGCGACTTGATATGTTCCATATTGCCGACAAGAGATGTGAACATGATATCGACACGACCCGCCAGTAAATCGATGAGTGCAGGGCCCGTTCCTTTGTAAGGCACGTGAATCATATCGATTCCTGCTGCATTCTTAAAGGCTTCGCCAGCAAGATGCTGCGCCGAACCATTTCCTGAAGAGGCAAAATTAACTTTGCCTGGATGATTTTTTGCGTAAGTGATTAATTCACTCACTGAATGGATAGGCAGTGCAGATGAGACAAATAATCCCAATGCTTGCTCGGTTGTCAGTGCTATGGGAGCAAAATCGGAAAGTGGATTATAAGTAGGGCTGTCATGAAGCAGAGGCGTAATCACAAAGGCATTGGTTGCGAATAACAGCGTGTAGCCATCAGGCTGGGAACGTTTGACTGTTTCAGTTGCAAGCAAGGTTCCGCCTCCCGCACGATTCTCAACAACAACGGGTTGACCCAGAATGCCTGAAAGCTCTTGGGCAAGCATGCGTCCAACGATATCTGTCGCACCACCCGGCGCATAGGCAATCAGCAGTCTGATCGGTCTGTCAGGATACTCCTTCGCATTTGCAGCAGATAAGGTGACCATCAGCATCAGGGCCATGCAAACACGTCGTTGCCAAGTAGATGCGTCGAGGCATGCCCATCGCGCCATGCGCATGATCAGGGGGGTAAAGTTTCGCAGGATCAAGCGTTTAACCCCTGGGGTTGGAACAAAATAGGGCAGGATGTACCTGCCTCGTTATAAAAACGTGTCGCCATGACTTGGCAACGTTCAATATATCGATGTTCCTGCGGACCGTAGTCCGCTACTGCATTGTGTGTGGTGCCGATGTTGTCCCACATCAGCAGGGAGTCTTTTTTCCACTGATAGGAATACAGGTATTTCGGTTGAAGTTGCAGATTGAATAAATACTCCAGCATTTCCTCGCTTTCGTGCGCAGGCAGATCGTTGATCTGTATGGCGTATCCAGGGTTAGCATAGAGAACTTTTTGGCCGGTAATCGGATGTGTGAGCAACGCAGGATGGATTGCTGGCGTGCGAGCGTTTTTTTCCTGATCACTCAGGGCGGGCGAGTGTTGCCCGGACGCGTGCGCATCATTTCCCAGAACTTGTTGAAATCATGGGTAATCGTTTTACTGACTAATATATGTTTGATGTCTCTGGGTAAGTCGTCATATACCGCATGCATGTTCCGAAACTGGGTGTCTCCTAATGCGCGACCATCGCGATGGGGAATCACCGTGCCGTACAAGACATTGGCGAGTGCGATGGTATTCGAATAGGACATGTCAGTGTGCCAGGACTGCCCGGCATCCTTCAACCCTAACGCCTGATTGTCTTTGACGATATTCGACAAGACCATGACTTCTGGGAAGCTCTTGGCTTGAGCGCGCCCACCTGGACTGATGTACAGTTTTCCAAAGCGTGCACTGAAATCTCTGAGCGCTTGCGTCGTGAGTGACTGCGCCGGAAACTCAAGCACGCCATATCTTCCCAGCAACACGAGAAGCTCATCAATGTGAGATTCTGACAGGGGTTTCGAGAGGTCAAGGTTCTCGATGCGCGCTCCCAGAATTTCTGAGAATGGAATTGCTCGTACCAAATCAGATTGGGGCATTGTTGCTTGTCTCGTGAATACTTTAATTTTTTATTAAAAGTATTCTAGTCGCGCATGACAGCCTGGGCAAGACGTTCAGGAGTCAGAGGCAAATCACGCATCCTGATGCCGATGGCGTTGGCGAGTGCATTGGCGATCGCTGCTGCAGTGGGTCCAGCCGCACATTCTCCGGTTCCCAGTGCTGGCGACTCTGGACGGTGAATGCATTGGACTTCAAGCGTACGTGGCGTTTCATCAAAATGCAAAATTGGATAGGTTTCCCAGTCTGTTGTTGTAATACGCATCTGATCCCAGTGCAAGGCTTCTTTCAGTGTCCAGCTTGCTGCCTGTAATACGCCGCCTTCGATCTGATTTACAAGGCCATCAGGGTGAATCACCTCTCCTGCGTCGACGGCTACCCATATCTGATCCAGCACAATTCTGTCCGTGACTTTAATTTTGGCAACTACAGCACAATAGGCCCCACTATTTTTATACCGTGCAAATGCTACGCCAATGCCGCACGTAGTTTCCGTGTCAACCTCATTATTCTGTTGGAGCGCTTGCCAGTCAGAGGTTCTTGAAATGGACTCCAGTACGTGGCGCGCTCTTGGGTCTGTAAGGTGATTTAGTCTGAACGCAATAGGATCCTGTCCTGCAAGATGTGCGAGTTCATCCATCGAGGATTCGATTGCAAAAACATTTGCATAGGCCCCTAATGCGCGTAACGCCGAACTGCGCAGAGTAGGGCTTGTGACCAGGTGATAATCGATCTGCCGCTGCGGCAGTGTATAAATAGGCACAGCATTGCGATGACCACCGCCACCCGCACCGAGTGCAAAATCTGTTGAGATATCCGCACTGACGGGGGGCTCGCGGTGAAAGGCCGCCAGGCACTTCAGGCCGGGTGACATGCCGGGACGCTGAACGTGTGTATGGCTCCATATCTGCTGGTGCCACTGCGTGATCTGACCCTCGGGGTTTAGCGTCGCTTCAATTTGTACAGACATAGCTGATCCATGGGGTGACCAGCTGAATTCTTCCTCTCGCATCCACTGCACCCGAACAGGTCGACCGGCGGCCTGGGATAGCATCGCAGCATCGATCGCTGCATCGTCCGCACCGTTATGGCCATAACAACCCGAGCCATCAGCATGAATAACCGTCACCTGACTGATAGGCAGTCCCAGCAATCTGGATAACTCTCGCTGCATGGGAAAACTGCCCTGGCCGTGTGTCCAGACCGTGAGCGCCTCAGCTTTCCAATGGGCAAGCGCGCAAGAGGGCCCAATAGAGGCGTGAGCGATAAAAGGTTTTGAATATCTTTGGGAAAAGTTTTGCTCAGGTTTTGGTGTGCGTTCGGCGGTTGAGGCTGACAGCGCGTTGCGTTTTACTTTTGTTGGATCGATCGATTCTTCAGTGAGTGAGGAGTCGACAACGCTCGTGAGCGAAGGCAGTCTGGAGAGCCAGTCTTGTTCAGGTTGATCAAGAGGAAGTGTGGCGGTTTCCTTCCAGGTGATGCAGGTTCGCATGCGCTCTGCTGCTGCGATCGCCTGCTCCTCGCGCTCTGCGCATACGCCAAGGTAGCGACCGCAAACCAGTAACGTATGGACACCTGGCATGGCCTGAATTGCGGCGCGATCCATGTCGCTGAACTCAATAAGCACCGCATCGTAAGAGGGCGGACGCACCATTCTGCCATGCAACATGCCCTCAAGTTCGATATCCTGAATGAAACCTGCCCCAAAAAATTTTTGATTCAAATCAGGACGGGGAGAACTGGAGCCAGAGATCTGACGTGCGTGCGAAGCCTTTGGGCCGACGCTTCCTGTCGCGACACGCTCGAGATTGACCTCGCCAGACATGTCCCAATAGCTCAGACCCTTTGTAGATTGTGCCGAATAAAACAGACCATTCCGGACCTGAACGTCTTGAGGCTGAACATTCAAATTGCGTGCCGCTTGTTCAATAAAAAGATGACGGATTTCAGCGCAAACCTGGCGCAGCGCCATTGCTCCAACCTGAATTGAGTTGCTGCCTGAGGTGTAGCCTTGATCCGGACAGAGGTCCGTGCGACCCGCAACAAGCTGAACCGAATTAATTGATACATCAAGCTCGTCGGCAACGATCTGTATCAAAGCGATACCAATCCCCTGGCCGAGTTCGACTTTTCCGGATTTAAGGACGATCATGCCATTTTCAGCGATTGCAATCCAGCTCGATAACAGCGGGTTGCTTTGCAGCTCGGAGAGCTGACGTAAGCGTTCGTTGTTATTCAAGGTGCAACTCCATTGATTTGCATGATGGCGCGCCTGGCTGCAGCCAGGATTCGCATGTGTGTCCCGCAACGACACAGGTGCCGATCAAGTGCCTGAAGAAGTTCGTCATCCGTCGGCGCGCTATTCTTTTTCAATAACCCGGCAAGTGTCATCATCATTCCGTTGATGCAGTAGCCGCACTGCGCCGCCTGCTCATCAATGAAAGCCTGCTGCACAGGATGTGGGTCCGCAGGGGTGCCAAGTCCTTCAATCGTGGTCACCTGCTTGTCGACAACGGACCAGAGCGGAGTCGTACAACTTTGGACGGGCTGATCATCGACCAGTACAGTGCAGCTCCCGCATGAGCCTGACCCACAGCCAAAACGTGTACCCTTGAGTTGCAGGTCATTTCTCAGCACATAAAGTAAAGGTGTCTCAGCGTGCACCTTTACTGCGATCGATTGACCGTTGACGGTGAAATTCACCAGATCAGTTTCAGTCACGCTAGAGCCTTGTTCGCAGATTGAACAGACGGGCTGCATTACCACCCAGGATCAGTTTCTGTTCCGAAGCAGAGAGCCGATCGACCTTCTGGACGGATTGAACAGGTGTGTCGTCAGCCATGTCGTAAGGGTAATCGCTGCCGAGCATAACGTGCTTGGCGCCAACCTTGTCAACCAGCGCGTCAAGCATGCCGGTATCAAAAGTGATGGTGTCAAAATAGAATTTCTTCAGATATGACGAGGGTTTCTTTTTAAGAATAGTGCTTGAGTCCGGGCGGGCCTTCCAGCCGTGATCCATGCGGGCATGATAGTGTGCCAGATAACCGCCGCCGTGGGCGACTACGAATTTGAGTTTTGGAAACCGATCCAGTACGCCACCAAAAATCAAGTGACTCACCGCGAGTGTTGACTCAAGTGGGTTGCCGATAATGTTATTAAAGTAGTGATCTGTCATGCGGTCGGCGTGCGTGAAGCCCATTGGATGCATGAATATCACTACGCCAAGCTCTTCGGCCTTAGCAAAAAACTTATCCAGACCGAGTCTTTTGTCCGCCAGATCAATGCCATTGACGTTCGTACAGATCTCAACGCCGCGCATACCTAGTTTTTTGACGCAACGTTCAAGCTCTTTGGCCGCCATTTTGGGGTGTTGCAAGGGTACTGTACACATACCTGCAAAGCGGTCTGGCGTAGTGGAAACAATTTCCGCAATCCGATCATTGCTCGCACGAGACAGTTCGAGACCAAAATCAGGCTCTGCATAATAGTAATACTGCGAAGGCGAAGGCGATACGATCTGTATGTCGATATTCATACGATCCATATCTTGCAGACGCGTAGCAATATCCGATAGCTTGTTGGCCCGGTCCTTCATTTGTTTCATGTTGACGTCACGCGTCATTTGATTCGCATAGATAATCGACGGCTCTTTCTCAAAAGGCTTGAGGGGGGCAGCCATGGCGGCCACCTCGTTGTTTTGATAATGACAGTGCATGTCGACATTAAATCGTTTGCCGTTCGATTTTTTGATATTGGCAGTCGCAGGTGCGGCCTTTCTTGCAGCAACAGACGTAAGAGCTTTTGCTTTGACGCTGACGGCTTTTTTGCCAGCTAACGATTTGCTTTGTGTTGAACTTTCCTTGGCATGCGCGGCGATTTCGATCGCCTCCTGCAGGCTGTATGCAGCCATATTTGCGCCATCGTGGTTGCAGAATTCATGGTTATTTGCAGAGCAGGTAAAAAACATGTGATCTATTCCAGTAAATTATTGTTTGGATACAGTTGGGCGCATGCGATGCCAGGCAGTGTCTTGTTGATAGGCATCTGCAACTTTCAGAATCCGGGCTTCTTCGTTGTGTCTGCCAACCAGCTGAAAAGCCAGCGGCATTCCCGCCTGAGATATTCCGGCGGGTACGCTGATAGCAGGGAGTCCAAGATAATTAATTGCCCGGTTTGCATAGGTTAAGTGCGCAATCGATTTCAATATTTCAGAGGTATCACCTGTTGTCGTGGAGGCGATGGTAGGCGTCTGAACCGTCAACACAGGAATGTGCAGGACATCGCATTGTGCAAAGCAGGTTTGCAAGTACTCCTCGGTCAGTGCGTTTTGCAGGCGCATTGCATCAACATAATCCACTGCTGCATGCATAAAGCCTGGTTCAATCCGTGCACGCACCTGATCGGCATAATCCTGTGGACGAGACTCAATCCATTCGCGATGAATCGCTGCAGCCTGGGATGTCATCACAAGGGCCGTCATCGCATGGATGCGCGCCATGTCTGGTACGCCAACCTCGACCAGAACGGCGCCTCTGGCTTTGAGGACTTCGATGCTCGTATCGAGCGCACGCTCTACTTCAGTGTCCAGACCTTCGCGGTAATAAGCCTGTGGCACGCCAATGCGCAATCCCCTCAGATCTCCATCCAGTCCTGCTTCATAATTTTCATTTGGAAGTGCCGTGCACCAGGAGTCCTGCGGATTAGGACGACTGATATGTGTGAGCAGACGGGCACAATCCCTGGCTGTCTGGGCGATGGGGCCTACGCAGTCCAGTGTTTTGGAAAGCGGGAAGACGCCTTCGATGCTGACACGTCGTGCAGTGGGTTTGAGTCCTGTGACGCCACACATCGCGCTTGGATGCCGGATTGAACCTCCGGTATCGCTGCCGATGGATCCAAATACCAGCCGTGTCGCGACTGCAATGCCTGAACCGCTGGACGAGCCACCGCTGGTGTATGCGGGATTCCATGGGTTTAATCCATGACCATAGTGTCCGTTAAAACCCGTCGGACTCAGCGCAAATTCGCACATATGCAACGAACCTGTATTCACTTGCCCTGCTG
>CANBUF010000088.1 GCA_947372575.1 Alcaligenaceae bacterium
CTTGTGGGATAACAGCTTACCGATCCAGGTCTTATCTGTCGCACAGAATATATAAATGGCACATCCAAGCGTTGGAATTAGTCCGAGTAAACCAGGTACGGTCGTTTGATCATCAAACTCTATGATCGCTGCAAGGATCAAGCCAATGCCCAACAAACTACCGAGTTGTTGCACCCGCGGGCTGAGCGCCAATTGATACGTTTTGTCCGCCATGAGCAGTGCGACGATGGCGCCGATCATCAATTCCCACATGCGGGTCGGCAACATGTAAAAATTAAATGTTGGGTGACGTGTTGCACACCATTGCGCAGCCCCCAGGCTCAACATTGCAATGCACGCGATCAGCGTCAATAGCCAGCGTCGTGTTAAGCGCCGCGTAAAGATTAAAAAGAAAGGGGCAATCAGGTAATACTGCGCTTCGACCGCCAGGCTCCAGGTATGAAGCAGGGGGCGCAACTGGGATTCCGTATCAAAGTAGTCGTTGGTCGAATAAAAGAGGATGTTCGATACAAAGAGCGGGACCGCGATCAGGCTTTGGGAAAAATAATGCAAGTCTGTCGGAGACATGTTTAGCCATGCGAATGGCAAGGTTGCCAGCATGACCAGCAGTAGGGCAGGAACCAGGCGTCTGACGCGACGGATAAAAAAAGTGAAAAGTGAAAATGTATTGTTATCGAGTTCTGTCACAAGGACGCTCGTGATGAGGTAGCCACTGATGACGAAAAAGACATCCACACCCACATAACCGCCGCTCAGCCCTGGAACATTGGCATGAAATAGGACCACGGCTAAAACCGCAATGCCTCTGAGTCCCTCCAGTTCAAGTCTGTATTTCATTGTTGTCGGCGTTGTTAATCAGCTTTCGGTCTAAAGAAAACGCCGCTCAGGCATCACCTGGGCGGCGTACATTTACCGAATTATCGCAGACCATTCAAAAAGCCCAACGCTTAGCCAGGCAGGTCGCCTAAGCCACGCTTAAGCCATTTTTGAGAAAGTTTTTCCAGATCGCCATTTTTCATCCCTGCTGCAATGATCTCGTTGATCTTGTTACGTAAGGCATCTTCACCCTTTGGTACACCAATGTAACAACCACTCAGGCGGGTCAGCAGCTTGTATTCTGTGTTGAGCTGCGGATTGCGTTGCATCATGCTTTCGGCGACGGGAGCGCCTGTTGCAATGAGGTTTGCTTGTCCGGATACAAAGGCTGAGACCGTTGCATTGTTGTCTTCAAACCGCTTGATATCTGTTTCGGGGGGAGCCATTTTAGTGACGTCAGTATCTTCGAAGGCACCACGGGTCACACTGACTGATTTGCCAGCAAGATCCGCAAAACTCTTGATTGACATGCTTTTTGGCCCATATACAGCACTGAAAAATGGCGCATAGGCGGCGGTGAAATCAATGACTTTTTCGCGGTCTGGGCTTTTGCCCAATGTGGAGATCACAAGATCCGCACGTTTTGTTTGCAGGTAAGGAATCCGATTGGGTGAGGTAACGGGTATTAGTTCAACCTTGACACCAAGTTTTGCACCAATGTATTCACCCATTTCGACGTCCAGGCCCTGGGGTTTGAGGTCCGGTCCGACAAAGCCATAAGGTGGGAAATCTGTTGGGATACCGATTTTGATCAGTTTGGTAGACATGATGTCTGCCAGAGTGTTTTGAGCCTGTGCACCAGTGACTGCAGCAAGGCTTAAACCTAAGGTACAGCCAGCGATGATCAGATTTCGTCTAATTTGTGTAAACATGGAATAACTCCGTTATGAAAAGATACTGAAAAGCGGTGCCTCGTTGCTCCAAAATGGTACGCGGACATGCACTTAAAAAGAGCGTATCGGTCGCAGTTTAGGTCACAGTGCTTATTCTTGAGCAATATTGCCGGCTTTGATGACTTGTGCCCATTTTGCAATTTCACTGTCAACGTAACCAGAGACTGCTTGAGGTGTACTGCCCTTGATTTCAATGCCCTGTTCGCGTAACTTTGCTTTCAGTTCCGGATCAAGCAAAACCACATTTACTTCGGTATTGAGGCGATCAATGATGGAGGAGGGCGTACCCGTTGGCGCAAATAATGCATAGGCTGCGACCGAATCAAAACCCGGAAAGCCAGACTCTGCGATCGTTGGTACATCAGGCATGAGGGGGGAGCGCTCCAGCATAGTGACTGCCAGCGCCTTGATTTTGCCAGACTTGATGAGTGGCATATAGGGTGGGATATTGTCCAGAGTCATGCTGACACGACCTGTGATCAGATCAGGAATCAGCATGGTCGTGCCTTTGTAGGGGATGTGCAGCACATTGAGCTGGGCGGCAGTTTTAAACATTTCACAGGTCAGATGAATCTGACCTCCTGTCCCAGAAGACCCACAAGTGAATTCTCCAGGATGCGCACGGACGGTCGCGACGAGTTCCTCCAGATTTTTGGCTGGATTGTCAGCACTGACTAGCACTGCATTACCAATCGTGCCTGTTCTGGAAATTGGGGTGAGATCCTCGCGAAAATTATAGGTCAGCGTTTTGTAATAACTGATCGCAGCGGAATGTGAACCCATGGATCCCATGAGGAGGGTGTACCCATCCGGGGGCGCATGTGCGACTGCGGATGCACCAATGTTCGCGCCGCCACCAGGTCTATTTTCGATGACCACGGCCTGGCCAAGTCTGGGGCTGAGTTTTTCAGTGATTGCCCTGGTCAAAATGTCAGTCGCACCTCCCGCAGGAAAGGGCACAATGACTTTGATGGGTTTGTTTGGGTAAGCCTCTTCGCCAAAAGCTGTCGAGCCGGCAAAAGCCGTCAGCAAGGTCGTTGTCAAAATTGTTCTAACAATTTTCGCTGCAAATTTCACTAAGTTTCCTTTTTAATGCTTTGAAATAAGGCGCCCAGGCAGCCATATTATTTCAAAGCAATAAACGTGCCAAATCCTGAATACGGAATACGGAATACGGAATACGGAATACGGAATACGTAATAGCCTGCAATGAACGGTTAGACATTCAACCATTCATCTTTTTAATTTCCAAAGGTAATCAATGATCGCCCAGCGTGGCTGTGCAGGATGACGCTCAGCGATGGGATGGAATTGACAGCGTGAAAGTGCGGAGATAGCCGCGTGATCGAGTCGACTGAATCCTGAAGTCTGTGCAATTTCAGTTTTGAGTATCTGACCGCCCATTCCAAGTAGGAATCTGAGTGTCACGACACCTTCTTCTTTGAGTCGGCGCGATAGTGTTGGATATTCAGGCGTGGGGCAGTGATAACTTGAGGAGGGGGAGGCGAGTGATGGAGTTACGGTCTGAACCCCGTCACTCTTGGCTGGCTGGGAGGAGGCAACTGGCGCGGATGCATACGAAGGGCTCGTTGAAAGCTTTTGTGGGGATCGGCGATTTGGAGGTACTGGTGCGGGTGGTGAGGAACGCACTTTTGGGAAAAGATTTTTTGTCGGCAATGTTGACTCTGATGGTGATGGTGATGCCTCAACTGATGAATGTGCATCTGATGCATGTGCATCTGATGATACTGAAGACTCCGTTAAACCCAAATGATCTGAAGTGCGAGTCTCTGGGCGAGTAAGCGCAAGCTCTGTGCGTGGCGGATCACTTTGCGGGATCAGACTGACTCGCGGGGGCGTGAATTTTTTTAAAAACCCCTTTTCATCTTGACTCGCTCCAAGAGCTGCCCACAGCACAAATCCATGTAGTAATAAGACGCAGGATATGCTCCATGGGGCAACGTTGCGGCGAATGGGGTGCCATGCAAAATGGTTGATTAGTGGATAGGTACGGATGTTTTGCATGTCAACCCACTCAAGGCGTGATGAAATTAAAACTTGATATTCAAACTGAGCATGGCTGAGCGTCCGATACCTGGGATTGCCCGTCCGCCGTCTGAGGGTATCAATGCGTCAACATAGTTGGTATTGGCCAGGTTAAAGAGATTGAGCCGAATGTCATACCGCGGCTGTCGATAGGCAAGCGTGGCATCCCAGCGCACATACGGATTCGCCGAAACCAGATTGGTATTGTTGGCGTAGCGCTGGCCGGTGTAGGTCGCACCGGCTCCGACTTCCCATTCAGAACTCAGTGCATACACGCCCCAGAGGCTGCCAGAGTTTTTGGGAGTGTTTGCTGGCGTTTTACCCTGTGTGCCGGGTGCAATGCCGTCGATGATGGTGGCATTCAGGAATGTGTACCCACCGAATACCTGCATGCGGTCCGTCAACCTGCCTGCGATACCAAGACGCGCCCCGTTGACTTCGATCGTCCCGCTCGCGCTGTAGGTCCCCATGACATCCTGGGCGCGGGCATTGAACTGGGTGATCTGAAAGATCGCCCCGGTCAGTGAAAGTTGACCGTTATTCAGATCCCATTTGCCACCACCTTCATAGGATCGATTCTGCTGCGGCGCGAGAGGCTCGGTGCGGCCTGTCGTGTTCATGAGTTGTTCAAGCGATGGGTTAAAGGACGTACTGTAGGACAGGTAGTAGCTCTGCCAAGGCATTGGCTGCCAGATTGCACCCGCCCGCACGCTCAGGTTGTTAATGGTTTGTTGCGCAGTCGCAGGCGTCGAGCTATCCACAATTGAGTTGCTCAGTGACGCACTATAGCGATCTCCTCGCAGGCCTGCGACAATCTTGAGCTGTGGCGTGAGGTCGATCGTATCGTTGATAAACAGGCCGATATTTGTGCCACTCGCCTGACCACGATTCGCGGCCAGACTGACTGCAGTGTCAGGTGAATTGCCTGGCTCAGGGTTGAGCAGCGGCAAGCATCCTGTTAATCCTGATGTTGCATGCTTTTTGTTTAGGTCAAAACCATTGCAAGATCCATTTCTGTAATAGCTCTGGCGATCATAGGTGTCATAGCTGAGCTCAAGTCCGGCTAACAAGTGATGCTTGAATCCAGCGAGGTTAAAGGCACTGTTGAGTTCGGTCAGGTTGAATAGCGTGTTGTCCTGCAAATTGCGGTCTCGACTGCGCTGGCGCACCCATAAGTCCGCGAGTGGGACATTGGACATAACGGTTGCAGGAATAGCGCGTGTGCTGGTTGAGGGTAAACCCACAAATCCTTTATTTGGCACTAGGGTGCCCAAACCATTGGGGGATGTTTCCTGTGCATTGGTCAGCACACGCGTGAACATGGTCTGGTTGCGCACGGTGGTCGTGGCGGTAAGCTTATGCTGGATCACCGCACTCAGGGACATGACATCCGAGACAGTCCTGTCATCTTTCAGGCCATAGGCATTTTTTTTGTTGACCTCGACAAACTCACCATTGAGGTTAGGAATACCATAATCGGTCTGATCGTTGTTGTGTTGAAGTAAGGCTGAAAGTGTCAGTGTGGTGGGTTCGCCCAAACCAAAACTCAGTGAGGGCGCCACGCCAATATCCTGCAGATTGTTCAAGTCCCGACCGCTGGCATTACCTTGTTGACCCATGGCGGCCAATCTGAAGGCTGACGTGTCCGATAGCGGCACATTCGTATCGAGTACTGTGCGCGCGAGCCCTGTACTCATGATCGAGAACTGTGCAGTTGTACTCGCCTGGGTGATCGGTTTTTTTGTGACCTGATTAATCACGCCGCCTGTGGAGCCGCGACCAAAGAGCATCGAAGACGGTCCCATCAGGACCTCAATGGATTGCAGCGAAAAGGTGTCACGGTAATACTGTCCACGATCCCGGGCGCCGTCCAGATACAAATCCGTCCTGGCTGAAAATCCATTCAAATTGATATTGTTCCCAATCTGACCGCCTTCGGCACCGCCGATGGTCAGGCCAGGTACATTGCGCAGGGCAGAGGCCAGCGAGGTTGCCGCTTGCGAATCCATGACGGCCCGGTCAATCACGATGACGGATTGCGGGATATCTTTGAGATCTGCGGGTAGGCGGTTGAGCGACATGAAGGCCCCACCAAACGCATCGGTGTCTCGGGTACCGACGATCTCAACGGTGGAAACCGTCCGCGAGCTTTGAGATGTATTGGCTCGGGCGTCGACGTCGTACTCCGGGACGCTTAAGGTCAGCGTTGCTGGCGGGCTCGTGATGGTGTGTGTGGTCTTGGACGATGCGGTGGACTCAGCCATCGCATTGGGGATTGTCAGTGCACTGAGCAGGGCGAGCGCAAGCGGTCGGCGGGACAGTGATTTGTGGTTGGATGAAACAAAGAATTGTTTAGTCATTGAGGCTCGATCAGTAAAAGTCAAACAATCCACATGGTAATGCGAATCATTATTATTTACAAACCAAGCCTGCGAATCATCCTTTTAGACAGGATAATTCGGTAAAACTCTGCCTGGTTTACTCTACGCCGTGCAGTTCAACCTCGAAAACCAGCGTGGCATTAGGAGGAATGACTCCGCCCGCACCACGTTCGCCATAGCCCATATCCGAAGGAATGATGAGTGTGCGCTTGCCGCCGACCTTCATGCCTGCCACGCCTTCATCCCAGCCGCGAATCACATGGCCAGCACCCAGAGGGAAACTGAACAGTTGACCGCGATCTTTGGAGCTGTCGAATTTGGCACCTTTCTGATCGGCTGCTGCCGCATCAAAAAGCCAGCCCGTGTAGTGCACCGAAACATCGGAGCCTGCAACGGCCTCAGGGCCTGTACCAACTGTGTGATCAATTTTCTGGAGTGCGCTCACGTGAGTGTCCTTTTAAGAGGGGATTATCATTCATACTTGAATTGAGACCAGCCGGCAGTATATTCCGGATCAGCCAACTGTCAGGCTGGTGCGATAGCCTTCGCTGCACTCATCTGGACAATAGGATTGAATCTTGAATATCGATAGTTTTTCAACCATCACGTTACTTGTTGGTCTGATGCTCGGCGCAGCATTTGCCTGGATACTCCTGCGGGTGCGCGTCACGGCTGCACGCGAGGCAGGGCGCATGGAGCTCGCCGTCGAGTTAGCCACAGAGCGTGAGCGAGCGAGCCGGGTTCCCGTCTTAGATGAAAAAAACCGTGTGCTTGAGATGGATCTCATGCAAATCCGTCAGCAAACGGCTGCATTACGCGAGGCGGCGAGTGGCCTGAATGCAGAACTCAACGCTGAACGCGATACCCTCACACAATTACGTCAGGACTTGCAATCAGAAAGATTACAGCGTGAAAAAGCAGAAGCTGAAATCGGCAGCTTGAATACCGAGCTTGCACAAGTCAATACACAACTTGTCGCAGAGATCTCCAAGGCTAAAGATAATCTTGCGATTTTGACTGACGCTCGAGACGCACTCTCGAACCAGTT
>CANBUF010000089.1 GCA_947372575.1 Alcaligenaceae bacterium
GGTGTAGGCGCCGATGCCCACAAAGGCAGCCTGTCCGAAGGAAGTGAGCCCGCCGACTCCAGTCAGCAACACCAACCCCAGTACAACCAGACTGGATAGCCCGATATAGTTCATCTGGGTGATCCAGAATTCAGGTGTGGCGGGCACCAGTGGCAACAATATTAATAGCGCGATAAAACCAGTCAGGAGATTACGATTTTTCATGGTGTTATTCCTCGTCTTCCACATGATGTGTGGTGAGTGAGCGCCAGAGCAACACAGGAATAATCAGCGTGAACACGATGACTTCCTTATAGGCGCTGGCCCAGAAGGAAGAGAAGGCTTCGAGCAACCCGACAAGCAGCGCACCAATAGCGGCCACGGGATAACTCGCCATACCGCCAATAATGGCCGCAACAAAACCTTTCAGTCCGATCAGAAAACCCGTGTCGTAATAGATGGTCGTGACCGGTGCGATCAACATGCCCGACAGGGCACCCATCAATGCAGCAAGCGTAAACGTCAGGCTACCCGACATGCTGGTACTGATGCCGACCAGACGCGCGCCACGACGATTCACGGCTGTGGCGCGTAAAGCGCGACCATAGAGGGTATGTCCAAAGAACAACCAAAGCGCCACAATCATGGCGAGGCTCGTCAAGACCACAAATAAACTCTGGGCAGACCACGGGCCGATACCAAAATCCACGGTTCCAGAGACAAAGGCGGGCGTGCGCCAACCTTCTGCACCAAAGAACACCAGTGCCAAGCCTGTCAGAGCAAAGTGCACGGCAACAGAAACGATCAGTAAAACCAGAACGGAGGCTTCAGCCAGTGGCTGATAGGCAATGCGATACAGCATGGGTCCCAACGGCACGACCAGCGCCATGGATAGCAGGACATCGACCCAGAGTGGCAGTTCTGCTGCCGCCAGCACGGGAATCAACCACAGAAGCGCAACGGGAATACACACATACAGAGCTGCTGTGCGGAGGAGTTTTTTCCAGGCTTGTGTACGAAAGGTCTCACGCAATTCCATCAGGAATACGACAGATCCCGCCAACGGTAACAACCACATGGTGCCGGGTGTCTTATTTTCGATCAACATGGCAAGCGTCAAGGCGCCAAAAGCCACGAATTCACCCTGAGGGATAAAGATGACACGAGTGACAGCAAACACTAATACCAAAGCCAGTCCAAGCAAGGCATAGATTGCGCCGTTTACGATGCCATCCTGCAACAGAATCAGGGCAATAGAGAAGTCCATCTTTTACCTATTCGTAGAAAAGGCGCACCCGATATCCTGGAGTGCGCCTATTTAAGACTGTTAATACCGCAAATTAAAGACCAGGCACATACACCCACTTGCCGCCTTCGACTTTAACAATTACGCGTGCACGATCATCAAATCCAGCGTGATCGGTTGGCGTCATATTGAATACACCGTGTGAAACAGGCAGGTTCTTGATGTTTTCAATCGCATCACGCATCGCCATACGGAACTCTGGCGTACCGGGTTTTGCACCAGTTTTGATCGCAGCAGGTAACGCTGCAATCACGAGCTGACCAGCATCCCACATGTGTCCACCAAAGGTGCTGATCGAACCCGCACCATTTGCTGCTTCGTATTTTTGCACATAGTCGAGTGCTGATTTTTTAACTGGGTTGCTGTCTGGCATCTGTGCGGCGACAAGCATCGGGCCTGCGGGCAACATGGTGCCCTCGCAGTCCTTGCCACACACGCGTAAAAAGTCATTATTCGCAGAGCCGTGCGTCTGGAAAATTTGTCCCTTATAGCCACGCGCAATCAGTTCTTTCTGTGGCAGGGCGGCGGGTGTCCCTGCTCCCGCAATCAGCACCGCGTCAGGCTTGGCGGCCAGGAGTTTCAAGACCTGTCCAGTCACGCTCGTATCAGTACGGGCGTATTTTTCGACTGCATCAATCTTGATGCCCTGTTTTTCTGCGGCCTCTTTCATGACCGATAACCAGCCATCGCCATAGGCATCAGCAAAGCCGATGAAACCGAGTGTCTTATAGCCTTTCTTTTTCATGGCATCGGCCAATGCAGTGGCCATCAACGCATCATTCTGTGGGGTCTTGAAGACCCACTTGCGCTTGTCATCCATGGGATCCACGATGCGGGCACTGGCTGCCACACTCACCATCGGGACCTTTGATTCGGCCGCCACATCGATCATCGCCAATGAGCCTGGTGTGACTGAAGTACCAATCACGACGTCCACATTGTCTTCGGAGATCAGTTTGCGTGCGTTTTTAACTGCTTGCGTGGTATCGGTCGCATCATCCAAGATGATGTACTCGATCTTCTGACCCGCGACTTCGGTTGGCAACAGTGCGACCGTATTGCGCTCAGGGATACCAAGCGAAGCCGCTGGGCCCGTTGTCGAGAGCGTGACACCGACTTTGACCTGAGCCATCACAGCCAGCGGGAAAGCCAACGCCAGCGCGAGGGCAAGACGGGTTGAAATTGAGGTGTGTAGACGAATCATTTTTGTCTCCTGATGACAGCATCGCAGCGGTTGGCAAGCGTGAGTCTTGATTGAAGTTATACAAAAAAAACGATTATAGGGTTAAAACAGTATCAAATTAACTGATTGTTTTATTAGGACATTCCCTGATTAGTCTACGAGATTCAATCTGCGAATCTGTTGTGCGACCACGGCGGCCGCCAGCGCTTTTGCGGTATCGCCCGGCACAAACACCAGCATGACCCAGAGCGCTTTAGGCAAATCCATCCCTGCCACACTCGCCATCCAGGGGATGCCGATGGCATAGACAACAAGCACGCCGCCCACCATACAGGCGAGCCAGCAACGCACGATTTGCCATCCAGCAACAGAGCGCACCTGAACCAAGCCTGCTGCGCGTGGCGCACGCCCGGCTACCCAGCCTGTCAGGATCGCACCGGGAATGAGCCCAAGCAAAAAACCTGCCGTCGGTCCCGCCAGCACAGCCAGGCCAGCTCGGCCACCTGGCAATACCGGCATGCCAATCAGTGCCATGACAACATACAGTAGTAATACCAGCCCTGCTCGCTTAGGTCCCAGAATCAGGCCTGCCAGCATGACCCCAAACGTTTGAAGCGTCACAGGCACAGGCACGCCCGGCATCGGTATCGGTGGAATAAAGCCAAACACCACGATTAAGGCTGTAAAGAGTGCAATCAGGGCAATATCTTTTGTTTTCAACGTCGTGAACCTTGGTTTTAAAGCAATTGCGCACATGCAAATGTAATTAGGTGCATATAAATGCAATTACGCGAATGTTAAATGAAATTGAGAGTAAGTTAAAGGCAACTACGGGCATCGACTGCCTCTGAAATCTCTCCAGCGCGGCGAATCGTACGCACCAGCATCGGAACAAGCATGGTCAACACGCCTGGCTTGAGCCCCCTTGCCAGCTGCGCCTCGCGTATTTCTTTCCATTGAATCGTGAGTTCTGGAATCAGTCTGAGCGTCAGCCCGCACGCGAGCGCCACCCTGGAGGCACTGACCCAGCCTAAGCGGTCCAGAGGCTGCAGAAGATGCTCAATCACAGCCATCATTTGCGAGACGGGCGTCGTCATCGATACGATTACGCCCGCGAGAATTAAGGTCGTTAAACGCAGCAGCATTTCAATCGCCGTAGCTGGCGACTGCACCAGTGCCGTATAGACTCCCAGCAGCAGCACGAACCAGATCAACCCCTTGACTTGCCTCCATAGCCGCACAAACCCCACGCCGGACCAGGCAAACAGCCCCATTACCCCAGACAGCGCCAAGCTGAGCACCCACCACTGATGCACCCAGAGCAGCACCCCGCCCGCGAGGGCCAGGGCAGCAAGCTTGTAGCCTGCCTGCTGGCGATGTAGCCAGCTTTGCCTCTCGTTGCGCGCTGCATCCATCATGCGCAGTGCGTCCGGTACCAGGCCACTGCAGCGGCAGGATTGCCATCAAATGCCACGTGCCCATCCAGGATGACCAGCACCCGCTGCATGGTCAGCATCAGCTCCAGATCGTGGCTGACCACGATTGCAGCCTGGGGCAAACTCGCCAGGACGCGCTCAAAATGATTACGTAAACGTAAATCAAGCTGTGTAGTGGGTTCATCAAACACCAGAATCTCTGGCGCGGTGGCCAATACCGCCGCCAGTGCAACCAGTTGTCGCTCGCCACCCGACAGCGTGTGAGCCAGGCGTGAGGATAAATGTCCAATATCGAGTTGTTCGAGTGCTACCTGCGCACGTGCACTGCGTCGGGCGGCATCGGGTTCGCGCAGTTTGAGGCCAAACTCGATATCCTCGTGCACAACCGGGAACACAATCTGATTATCAGGATTCTGAAAAACAAAACCAACCTTGCGACGAATAGCAGTCACGTCCTGACGACTATCCAGGGCATCTACGCGAACCTGGCCAGCATGAGGGAACAACAAGCCGTTGACCAAGCGCACAAGCGTGCTTTTACCCGAACCATTCGGTCCGATCACACCGATTCGCTGCTCCGTCAGGGACAGATTGACCTCTGACAGGACCGTGCGCCCATCGCGCTGGACGAAAACGTTTTTAAACTCGATTAACATGGCAAAAGATTATGCCCCAGAACTTTTTTTAAAAATGGCACTCCAACCCCACATATGCAAAAAGTGATCAAATCCGACTCCGACTGGAAAACCCAGTTGTCCCCAGAGGAATACTACGTCGCCCGCCAAAAAGGGACCGAACGTCCTTTTACCGGACGCTACTGGGACCACCGCGCCACGGGGATCTATCGCTGCGTCGGTTGCGGCACGGCCTTGTTTGCCTCGGACACCAAATTCGATGCTGGCTGTGGCTGGCCGAGCTACTTTGAACCGGTCAATCCAGACAATGTCAGGGAGATCGTTGATGAAAGCCATGGCATGATTCGCACCGAAGTCGTGTGTAATATTTGCGACAGCCATCTTGGTCATGTTTTCCCAGACGGCCCACCGCCAACGGGACTGCGCTATTGCATCAATTCCCTGTCTCTGACGTTTGAGCCGATCGAACCATGAAAAAATTCCTGTTCGATCTGTTTCCCCTGATTCTGTTTTTTGTCGCCTACAAGTTTGCCGATATCTATGTCGCGACCGGTGTGGCGATGGCAGCCGCGATCCTGCAAATTATCTGGATCAAGCTGACCGGCAAAAAAATCGAAGGCATGCACTGGATCAATCTGGGGGTCATTGTCGTGTTTGGTGGCGCGACCCTGTGGCTCAAGGACGATACCTTCATTAAATGGAAGCCCACGGTCCTCTACTGGATGTTTGGCAGCGTCTTGCTCATCAGCAAGCTGTTCATGGGACGTAACGTCATGCAAAAACTGCTCGGCGAAAAAATCTCAATGACTGAACCAGCCTGGACACGATTGAATCTTAGCTGGGGGATATTCTTTCTCTGCGCTGGCGGGATCAATTTATTTGTTGCCTTTTCAGGCTACTTTACCGAATCCCAGTGGGTGAATTTCAAAGTATTTGGCCTGATGGGTCTGCTGATTGTGTTTGTGATCGCCCAATCCGTCTGGCTGGGCAAACATATTGAGCATACTGACCCTGTAAAGGCGAAGTAACCCGTCATGACGAATCCTCATCTCGAATTGCTCACGAACCGACTCCAGGCGCTCAACGCCTCGCAACTCGACATCACTGACGAGTCGCATCTGCATGCCGGTCACGCCGGCAATCAGGGAGGCGCCAGCCATTTTCGTGCCACGATTGTGGCCGACTGTTTTTCCAACTTGCCGATGATTGCGCAGCATCGGCTGGTGTATGATCTTTTGCGCGATTTAATCCCATACCCGATTCATGCGCTAGCGCTGTCGACTCGGGCGCCTTCCAAAGGAAATTCATGAAACGTATCATTATGCTGGTTGCAGCACTGGTTGTTGCCGCTCCAATCTATGCACAGAACGTGGCGACCGTGAACGGTAAAGCCATTACACACGCAAGTGTCGATCAATTCGTCAAATTACTGGTATCCCAGGGCGGTACGGACTCCCCCCAGCTGCGCGAACAAGTCAAGCAAGAGCTGATCAATCGCCAGGTCATGGTGCAAGCCGCTGACAAGGCAGGCATTGCCAAAGACCCCACAATCACCACCGAACTTGAACTGGCTCGCCAGGGCATCCTGGTGCGCGCGCTGATGGCCGAATACCTGAAAAAGAATCCAGTGACCGAAGCAGCCGTTAAAGCTGAATACGAAAAACTGAAAAAAGCAGAAGATGGCAAATTTGAATACCAGGTTCGCCATATTCTGGTTGAAGATGAAAAAACAGCAAACGACCTGCAAGATCAGCTGACAAAGAAAACAGCAAAATTTGAAGACTTGGCCAAGAAAAACTCCAAGGATCCAGGTAGCGCAGAAAAAGGCGGCGATCTGGGCTGGGCACCTGCTAGCAACTACGTTGAACCCTTTGCCAAAGCTGTCGCTGCCACACCAAAAGGCAAAATGGTCGACAAGCCTGTTCAGTCACAATTTGGCTGGCATGTCATCGAAGTCATGGATGTTCGTCCAATCGAATTCCCACCCTTCGAGCAAGTCAAACCACAGCTCGAAGATATGATGCGTCAGCAAGCCCTGGCCACATATCAGCAACAACTGCGTGAAAAAGCAAAAATCCAGTAAATCCTCAGTGATTGACCGATAGCAAAAGAGACCGCACATGTGCGGTCTCTTTTTTTAAACCTCAGGCCTGCGCACTCGTAAGCAACTCCCTGAGTGCCTCTTCATCGATGATAGTCACACCAAGCTCTTGCGCCTTGTTCAGTTTGCTGCCTGCGTCTTCTCCGGCGACCACATAACTGGTCTTGCGTGAGACTGAACCACTGACTTTGCCACCTGCAGCGATAATCTGGCTGGACGCTTCTTCGCGGGACCATACGGGCATGGTGCCCGTCAACACGAAGGTTTTGCCAGCAAGCCCAGCACTGCGTGCGACGGCTTCGGGTTGAGGCTCGACGCCCTGTGCGGCAAGTGCGCGCACGATCTCAATATTATGTGGCTCAGCAAAAAACCGCCGTATCGAGCCTGCAACAGCGGGTCCCACATCAGGAGCCGCCATCAGGGCGTCTACGTCAGCAGCCATCAAGTTCTCGATCGACCCAAAATGCAAGGCAAGATCACGTGCCGTGGTCTCGCCCACATGCCGGATACCCAAAGCAAAAATCAACCGGCCCAGGCTGGGATGCTTCGCTTTTTGAATCGCTTCGAT
>CANBUF010000090.1 GCA_947372575.1 Alcaligenaceae bacterium
AATAAAATCTTTGACAACCGGAGATTGATAAATCGACACCAATTGGACGACTCGTGGATCAGATTTGTTTTTTTCCTGAACCACCAGAACGTTCGCATAAGGTGAGTCTGGGGACTCCATCACAATGGAATCACGTCCTGGTTTGAGACCTGCTTCGAGTGCAAAGTTCGTATTGACAGCCCCTGCATCCACGTCATCAAGCGCCCTGGGCAATTGTGCCGCATCGAGTTCGATGAACTTAATTTTGCGGGGATTTTCAATCACATCAATCGGTGTCGCTTTCAGCCCTGCATCTGCACGCAGCTTGATCAACCCCTGATCCTGCAGCAGCAACAATGCACGTCCGCCATTGGTCGGATCATTAGGTAATGAAAACTTGCCGCCTTGTGGGAAATCCTTGAGGCTTTTGATTTTTTTACTATAGATCCCGATTGGGAAGATCACTGTTTTACCAACGCTTACTAGCTTATAGCCACGGTCTTTATTCGCGCTGTCCAGATAAGGTTGATGCTGGTAGCTGTTCATATCCAGATCCCCTGCTGCCAGTGCAGCATTGGGCTGAACGTAGTCGGTAAATTCCATGATCTGGATATTCAACCCTTGTTTGGCAGCCTGTTCTTTTACGACTTCCATGATCTGCGCGTGCGGACCTGCAGTCACGCCCACTTTGAACGGCTTGTCCTGAGCAATCGCACTCTGGGACATACCCAGCAGGCTAATCGCCAGAATTGTCAGTGCTTTAATCGTTGTGCGTTTCATCTGAACACCTGATAAGTAAAAAAATAAAATTTTGTTTGGTCTGTGATTGACTGAAATATTTGAACCAGAATATTAAGTGACATGTTTGTACTGAAAGCTGAGATCAGCGATGCGACAAATGTCGTACCAGCCAGTCACCAATACTTTGCATGCACTGCACCAGCGCAATCAGTACGACCACCACTGCAAGCATGACTTCTGGCAAAAATCGCTGGTAACCATAACGAATACCGAGATCACCCAGACCACCGCCGCCAATAGCTCCAGCCATCGCAGAATATCCAATCAGACTGACCAGTGTCACCGTCGTTGCAGCGATCAGGCCCGGCAACGCCTCTGGCAACAACACTTTGCATATGATTTGTGCAGGCGTCGCCCCCATAGCACGGGCAGCAATGATCAGACCAGGATCGACTTCACGCATCGCATTTTCGGCAATCCGCGCCATGAAAGGGATTGCGGCAATCGCCAGAGGCACAATTGCAGCCTGCGTGCCAATCGACGTCCCAGCGACCAGGCGCGTAAAAGGAATGATAGCCACCATCAGAATCACAAAAGGCACAGAGCGCGTCGCGTTGACGATTGCGCCCAGCACTTTGTTGAGCCAGGGGTGTTCCAGCATGGCGTCCTGATCTGTGATGATGAGCGCCACTCCCAGCGGAATGCCAAAGAGAACCGCAGACAGACCCGCCACACCAACCATCAGCAGGGTTTCAAGCAGTGACGTCCACAACAGTTCAAGCAATTGCGGGCTCATGCAGGATCTCCTCTATGGTTGCGTGATGGGAATGAATATCTTCAAAAGCCGCGACAATGCTGGAGGCAGCTGCCTGTGCCAACACGAATAAGGTCCCGACGGCGACCCCCTGAATGTCCTCGACCCGGGCCTGTATCAGAACGACCTCCAGGCCATGGGTACGCGACAGAATGGATATGAGTGAACCCGCGTCTCCACCCGACAATTGCAGGCGCCACAGGACGATGGGTTCTGCGGGTTGTAAATGCTGCATCTTGACGATCCGCGCCTTGAGGGCAGCCATCGTCTGCTCGGTCAGTTCAGAGGCTGTCACAGCACTGACCATACTGCGTGTGATGGCATGCTGAGGATTGGAAAATACCTCAAGCGTAGCGCCCTGTTCGACGATTTTGCCTGCCTCCAGGACTGCCACTTGATGACATATCTGACGGACAACTTCCATCTGGTGCGTAATCAGCACAACTGTGATGCCTGTCTGGCGATTGATATCCCTGAGCAGAGACAAAATGCTTTGGGTAGTTTCGGGATCAAGCGCCGAAGTCGCCTCATCGCTGAGCAACACATCCGGATCATTAGCAAGCGCACGCGCAATGCCCACACGCTGCTTCTGACCACCACTGATCTGATTGGGATGACGGTCCGCTAGATGGGTCAAGCCGACCAACTCGAGCAGGCGCATGACGCGAGGACGAATCTCGCCTGCAGGTACGCCTGAAATTTCCAGAGGCAGTGCGACATTGCCATAGACCGTTCGACGCGCAAGCAGATTAAAACCCTGGAACACCATTCCGATACGACGACGTTGAGCACGCAAGGCCGACTCGGACAGATTCGACAGTAACTGGCCTGCGATGGTGATGGTGCCTCCATCCGCACGCTCGAGAAGATTGATGCACTTTACAAGCGTACTCTTGCCCGCTCCGCTGGGGCCGATAATGCCAAAAATTTCACCTTCTTTAATATGCAGATTGATACCCTGCAGCGCCTCAAATCTCCCTTGGGGAGTCGAGTACGACTTACTCAAATTGCTAATTTCAATCATGTTCGCATGATGCCGCATTCGAAAAATAAAGAAAACGACATTTTGTTTATGGTCTTATAACCGCGGACGTGGATATTAACAGTCGGGCGCAGAGCACAGCCCGTTCGTATGCCCATACCTCAGCTTGAGGCACATATTTGACCAGCAATGTTTGCAACTGTTTTAAATGCTCTGCTGATAAACCAAGCTGTGCGAGGCTAATTTCCGGTATCAAAAACACCCTGGATTTGGACTGCGAGGGGTCAGTACTCACCAAACACGCACCAAAACAAAAGCCCCGCATTTCTGCGAGGCTATGTTTGTACTACTGTGACTGCACTTTACTCAATAAAGCTCTTGGTGGGCTGGGCGAGACTCGAACTCGCGACCAACGGATTAAAAGTCCGCTGCTCTAACCAACTGAGCTACCAGCCCCAAGCCCGCTATTATTACTTTTTCGTGAACGTCTGTCAAACGCACTTGTTTCAATCTTTAAAAACTGCTTCAAACCTATCGCCGAGCTGTAACAAACCGTAGTCGTTCCCATGCGCAGCCACGAACTGAAGACCAAGCGGCAAGCCCATATTTCCCCGCCCCGCGGGCAACGTCAGGCAAGGTGCGCCGAGAGTCGTCCAGATACGATTAAAAGTCGACGCCCCCGTTCCCGCCGCAGTCAGAGGTGCCTGCCCTGGTGAGCTATAAGTCAATAATGCATCCACGCCCTGCATCGCAGTATGGAACATCAGTCGACAACGTGCAGCCTGCTTGCGTTCGTTTTCATATTGTTCAAGAGTGATACTCAAGCCCAATTCAATGAGCTTGATTGTGCTGGCTCCGAGCTGTTCTGGATGGCTGCGATAAAGGGCCTGATGTTGTCGTGCCGCCTCATAGGCCATGATGATACGGTTTGAGCGACCTACAGCAGCAAACTCTCCATGAGAGAGTTCAATTTCAACCAAATCAGCGCCCTGCATGCGTAATTGTTCGCGGGCACGCACCAATCGCTCAGCCGAATCTGTATCAGCTTCATCCGCATTCGGTCCCGGATACCAGGCAATACGGGGCCTGTGGGCAATCGACGCAACGTGGGCCGGATGCCCAAGCAAGACTGAAGACAACAGCGTGACATCGGCTACAGAGCGGCCCATCAGACCCATCGTATCCATTGAAGCCGACAAGGGCAGCACGCCACTCAGGTCCACGCGTGCATAGGTAGGCTTAAAGCCAACAATGCCGCAAAAGGCCGCAGGTCGGATCGTAGATCCACCTGTCTGGGAACCGAGTGCCAAGGCCACCATACCATCTGCAACGGCAGCTGCCGAGCCACTGGACGAACCACCAGGGGTATGCAAAAAATTATGAGGGTTGACGGTCGGGCCTGCGTGCACATGTGCAAACTCAGTCGTGACCGTTTTGCCCATCACAATCGCGCCCGCAGCTTTCAGGCGCTGAATGACCTGTGCATCAGCGCCAGGACGATACTGCCGATAGGCCTGCGAGCCATACTGCGTCGGCAGCTCAACGGTATCGATGATGTCCTTGATACCAATGGCCAGTCCTGCAAGTGGCAACTGACGCGGTGACGCCTCAGCCTGCACCCTATGGCGCGCCTCTTGTTGTGCCTCGAAATCACGCCTAACCTGTGCGGCATCATGCCAGGCCCATGCCTGAACATCAGGCTCGCGCGCGGCAATCCTTGCCAGCTGGGACTCAAGAATATCGCGATTGGTGATCTCGCCCGAGGCGAGCGGCCCGCTCAGCGCAGTGAGCGTTTGTGCAGACAAGGCAGATAAATCTGCCATCTCTTAACGGGCGCGTGAAATGCGGACTTCGGCTCCGCGGCGCTTGACCTCAAGCCCTTCGGAAGGAGAGATCTTCAGGCCTTCGAGACCTTTGATATAGCTTGATCCCTGCATTTGCATGACACGGATTTTGTTACGCATCACCACTGGATTGTGTATGGGCATACCAAACATCAGAACCTCATCGAGGATCCGTGCGGAATTAAATTCGCCAGTGTGATGTGCCGTCGGCCCCAGACAAAGCATATGGCCTTCGCGACCAAATACTGGCAAGGCATCAAGACCACAGGTCACGGTGAGGACTTGACCGCCCTCATAGCGCCAGCCAGTATTGAGATCCCACCAGGCTTCACCGACGGGCAGATACACCTGAACCTCTGAACCTGACTGCATGGCAGGAGCCACGAGCAATGCTGGCCCGAGCAGGTACTGGGTATCCCAGCGCTGCGCTTGGGGATCAGCCGGAAACGACAACGCCATCATGCGCTGCACGGGCAATCCAGTGCGGGCGGCATCTTCGATTGCGCCCAACACATAAGGGATCAAGCGATAGCGCCACTGCAACCAGCTCTGAATGTGCCCGCGCGTCGTTTCGTCAAACGCAGTTGGAATCAGATCAGGGTGCGACTGAAAATTAAAGTTTGCCGAAAAAACCGCCATGCCCAGCCAGCGCAGATACAGCTCGGGGGTCATCTCATCGGTAGGTGCCATCGCATTACCAATCGAATGCATTTGCACCGGCACACCACTCGCACCAACGGACAGTGCGGTACGCAAGGTATGCTGCAGACCCGCCCAGGTGTTGGCGACACGCGGAGCTGATTGCCACAGCAGGCGTTGCGCGCCCACGAACAGATCAGAACTGAACACAACGCCTTCAGGGGGGACTTTCTGTCCGGCTGCGGCATCAAACAATGCGCGTCTTGCAAGCGCGGGGTAAATCGAACGCAGCACAGGGCCCGTCTCACCACCGCGTGCGACGATCGAGTCCGGGAAATCAAATTGCACATCACAAATCGTGGCGCCCACGCCGTCTTCGATCAGATGCCGATGACGTTCGGACCAGGCATTCAATACGTCACGATGCGTGAGATCGAGCAACCCAAAGTCCTTACCGCCTGTTGCAGCCACGCCAGCAAAGACATGGGCGTCACCGTCTTCATTCGCTAACAACCAGCCGCGATCTTCGAGTTCGACAAAGGTGGTCGAGTCAGCAGGAGCACCTGGGATCGTATGCATGGAAACATGCACGGCATGTTTTGCAAACAGGTCAATGATTTGCTTGGGATCGGGGAATCGTGTGCGATCCCATTCAGGGAGTAATTTTGAGTCCTGGTAGGTCCATGCTGTTGGCGGCAGCATCAGCACGCCATCCAGGGCGAGTTGCTGGCTGCGAAACTCAGCCACGATCTCTGCCATCTGCGTCGCAGTCTGGTCGACGTGCTGCTCGAGCCATACCCCCATCGACCACAAGATAGGCTGACCCGATCGCCCAGTCAACTGGGTATATTGATTCAGAATTTCAGCAGGCTCACCCGCAAACACAAACATATCGAGAACCGTGTCCTCGATCGTAATCAGGTATTCGTCTGGGGTCTCAGCACCCAGATCATGCTCGACGCGCGCGAGTGTATTGGTATAGACACCCCAGCCAGAAGGTCCCCAGGCCAGTGGCAAGGCACGATGTTCGGGACTGTCAGACAAGACCACTTCACCACGGCGATCCAGATCGCCATGCGTCTCGCCCAAGCCAAAAATCTTTTCTGCGGTCGGGAGAACAAAACCAACTGACCATGCATCGCCGTGAGACTGGATGCCCGTTTCGGTCAATGTCAGAACAGTTTTGCCGAGTCGCTGCAGCGTCAGGCTAAAGGGCTGAGACGTCACATCAAGCGTGACATCACCCTGCGCCATGCGCCAGCCTTTTACAGACTCGGTTAAAGGTTCAAAGGTCGCCTCGCCAATTGCCTCGGGACGAGCCAGCAAAACATCAGCATGTACGCGCGCACGGGCACCAGGCAAAATGTCTGCAGCAACAGACTCTTGACGACCGCAGCGAATACGGAACACACCGGGTGCGTGAGGCTCGACAACCAGCAGCATTTCCGCGCCCACGTCAAAGGCAACCCGTGTGGGCAATGTGTCGACAAGTTTGAGCGTTTCGAGATGCATATTCAGCGCGGAGGTAAAAGCGACCAAAGGCGCTATTTTGACGGATTTAGCCGATTTAATAAACTCAGATCGCATAAATACGATAAGCGGCGTTTTTTTGAGGCTTTAATCGTTGCAGCTTAAACACTCACAGCTTAAATTTCACTTACAACCTCGATTATATCGTTTTCCAGTGTAATCGGCTCGCCATTTAGTGCGCCAGCGATTAAATCACCTGCCAGCGTTGCCCAAGTCAGCCCTCTTGAGGCAAATCCAGTGGCAACCCACAATCCTTCGGCCTGGGCAACAGGGCCTATAGCAGGCAGCCGTCCGGGTAATACTGCACGCCAGCCAGCCCACCCCTGAAAGGTACGCGAAACAACTTTTTCGGGCAAACCAGGTAGATTGAGTAAACCACTGGCCCGCTTCAAATTGCCCTGCACCCCGACTGGCGTCACGGCGATGTCTTTCGCCCCGTGCAAGTAACTACTCCCCGCCACGCAAACCCCATGACGAGAGGGCAGCACATATCCATCGCCCCCCACAATGCAACGAGGACCTCCGGCCAGAAGGGCCTCAGGAACAAAAGTGATTTCGCCACCTAGCGCATGCATGGCAGCCAGCCGCGAATCCGTTGCCAACAAACCGCTCCTTTCGAGCAATCCGCGCGTGGAAAACCCTCCTGCTAATACGACATAGGGAGC
>CANBUF010000091.1 GCA_947372575.1 Alcaligenaceae bacterium
CTGTTCGCCAAGGGTGCCCCTGGACAACAACTCAGCGGCCCTGACGGACAGGTCAATGGCGCGATCTATTACGGCCTGGGTGTCACAGAGCACGCGCAGGGTTCGACCGCAGTCATGGGAATTGCCAACCTCGCCATGGCAACAGGCAACATTGGCCGTGAAGGTGTAGGGGTCAATCCCTTGCGTGGTCAGAACAACGTCCAAGGCAGTTGCGATATGGGCAGCTTTCCCCATGAGCTACCGGGCTATCGGCATATTTCGGATACCACCACGCGCGCGCTCTTTGATGCAGCCTGGGGCGTCACGCTGCAAGCAGAACCAGGCTTGCGCATTCCCAACATGTTTGATGCCGCCATGGATGGCAGTTTTAAGGGACTCTATTGCCAGGGTGAAGACATCGTTCAATCGGATCCGGATACACAGCATGTCGCCGCTGCAATGATGGCGATGGAATGCATTGTTGTCCAAGATATCTTTTTGAACGAAACTGCAAAGTATGCACACGTGTTCTTGCCTGGCTCATCGTTCCTGGAAAAGGACGGTACGTTCACCAATGCCGAGCGCCGGATCAGCCGAGTGCGTCAGGTCATGCCCCCCATGGCGACCTATGCCGACTGGCAAGGCACGATGCTGCTTTCGAATGCACTAGGCTATCCAATGCATTACAAGCATCCGGGCGAAATCATGGCAGAAATCGCAGCACTGACACCCTCATTCGCCGGGGTCAGTTTCGAAAAGCTTGACCGACTCGGCAGCGTCCAGTGGCCCTGCAATGCGGATACCGAAGAAGCCGGCACGCCCACCATGCACATCGGTACGTTTGTGCGGGGTAAAGGCCGTTTTATCATCACCCAATATGTCGCGAGCGATGAAAGGGTCACGCGCAAATTCCCGCTCATCCTGACGACCGGACGCATACTGTCACAATACAACGTCGGGGCGCAAACACGGCGCACCGCCAATAGCCAGTGGCACGAAGAAGATCTGCTTGAATTGCATCCACAGGATGCAGAAGACCGTGGCATCAACGATGGCGACTGGGTCGGTATTCAAAGTCGTGCAGGCGATACCGTGCTGCGTGCCAAGGTCACAGAACGCATGCAACCTGGGGTGGTCTACACGACATTCCACTTCCCCGAGTCGGGTGCAAACGTCATTACAACCGACAGTTCAGACTGGGCAACGAACTGCCCAGAGTACAAGGTAACCGCAGTGCAGGTCATGCCGGTCTCGCAGCCCTCAGCCTGGCAAAAGGATTACAGTCAATTCAATGCTAAACAAATGGAACTATTGCATCATAACCATGCAGCAATTCCTGCTGGACCTTCGTCTGGACTAGGCCTCACAGAGGCAGGTACAAGCAAACTGGGTCAGTAAATGTGATGAACACTGACAATCATTCTTCGCAGCAGAAGCAGGCTAGTCGCCTGGTTGATGTAGAGGTCGTTGAAAACGGTCAGTGTCGTCACAGGCAAGATCACGTCGCGCTGGAGTGTCCGGTTGCACTTGAATTCAATGGAATTTCTCACGCGGTGATGCTAGCAACACCTACCGATCTGGAGGATTTCGCACTGGGTTTTGCGCTGTCTGAAAGGATAGTAGATGAGGTCTCCCAGATCTACGACACCGAGGTTGTGACGGGAGCGGATGGTGTGACTGTCGCGATTGAAATTGCGTCAGTTTGTTTTGCAGGTTTGAAAGATAAGCGACGCAACATGACGGGTCGGACAGGGTGCGGTCTGTGTGGAACAGAAACCCTGACTCAAGTCTTGCGACCTATGCAAGCCTTAGCTTCGAGCCCTCTCAAACTTGGGGCCAACAGCATTGAGGCAGCACTGCAAGACTTACGTCACCACCAGATCCTGCAACAGTCAACCGGTGCCACACATGCTGCGGCCTGGTTCAATTTAGCGGGTGAATTCCAATTGATGCGCGAGGATGTTGGCCGTCACAACGCTCTGGATAAACTGATTGGCGCAGGACTGCGCAGTGGTCGTGCGGACTGGCGAGAAGGCTTTTTGGTCGTGACGAGTCGGGCGAGCATGGAAATGGTTCAGAAGGCGATTATTGCTGGCTTTCATTTTCTCGTTGCCATCTCTGCCCCCACCAGTCTAGCCATCGAGCTCGCGCAAGATCATGGCCTGTGCTTAATTGGATTTGCGCGCCCTGGAAAATGGACTATTTATAGTCATGCTGAAAAATTGCACCAAAACGAACAATCATGCATCACTTAATTTATAAGCTGGAACACTCGTATGAATATCGATAATCTCGTTCACATGGCCAATAGGATGGGTGACTTTTTTCAGGCCATGCCAGATCGCGAAGAAGCCCAGCTTGGTCTGGCTGATCACATCCGCAAATTCTGGGAACCCCGGATGCGTCAGGCACTCCTGGCGCACATTGAGTCCTCTGGCGGGAGTGATCTACACCCCTTTGTGTTGCATGCGTTAACCACAAATATGACTAGCTGGGTCTAAATCTAAGGGATTCCTCATGGAAACAAAACCTCCACTGCCCCCGTTTAATCACGCAACAGCCACGCAAAAAGTGCGCATGGCTGAAGACGCCTGGAATAGCCGCGATCCCGCTCGTGTGAGCTTGGTCTATACCGAAGATACTAAATGGCGCAATCGCGATGAGTTCCCGGTTGGACGCGAACAAGTCAAAGAGTTTCTGCAGCGCAAGTGGGCAAAAGAGCTTGAATACCGGCTGATTAAAGAATTATGGGCCTTTCATGGCAATCGAATTGCTGTGCGTTTTGCTTACGAATGGCACGATACTTCAGAACAATGGTATCGCTCATATGGCAATGAAAACTGGGAGTTCAATGACCAGGGTTTCATGATGAACCGCTTTGCAAGCATCAACGACCTCAAAATCGATGCATCAGAACGTAAATTTCATTGGCCCTTGGGACGCAGACCGGACGACCATCCAAACCTGAGCGAGCTGGGTTGCTAGCGATTTGCTGGGCTATTTTTTTCATGTAACTTATTTCAAGTCATTTTTTTGTTCATTTTTTTAGTTCATTTACTTCAGGCAATTTGTTTTAGGTAATTCTTAATGCCCTACAGCGTAGTTTGGTTCAAACGCGACTTACGCCTGCATGATCATGCACCGCTCAGGGCCGCTGTTCAATCCGGCCCCGTTCTTTGCCTGTACATCGTCGAACCCAGTCTCTGGTCAGGTCAAGATGTCTCAGCACAGCACTACCTGTTTATCCTGGAATGCCTGCGCGAACTCTATGTTTCAATAAAACGTTGTGGTGCGATGCTGCACGTGGTCACGGGTGAGACCACGGATGTCCTTGCTAGACTTCACGCGTTGCAGCCTTTTGAAGCCCTCTATTCGCATGAGGAGACAGGCAACGATCTGAGCTATCAACGCGATCTCGCCGTCAAGAAATGGTGCAAACAATCCTCGATTCAATGGAAAGAATTCCAGCAGTTCGGCGTCGTTCGCCGACTCAAGGATCGAAATCTCTGGAAAGAGCGCTGGGATAATCATGTCAGCATGCCAATCCTTGAGGCGCCCGCGACAATGACGGCCCTGTCACTTCCCTGGGCCGAACCCAAGCCTCCAACCCCAGTAGAGCTCGGGCTCACGCCCTACGACCCGCCAAAACGACAGCGTGGCGGACGCTCAAAGGGACTTGCAGTGCTGGACAGTTTTTTATCTGAACGGAGTCTTCAGTACCGTGGCGGAATTTCCTCACCCCTTTCTGCACCGACAGCCTGTTCGAGAATTTCAACCTATCTGGCCTATGGATGTCTCAGTTTGCGCGAGGTCGTTCAGGCCACGGCCGCACAACTCGCCTGCCTGCACTCAACGGATGTTCAGCGCAGCAAAGGCCTCAATGCGTTTGTCAGTCGTTTGTACTGGCACTGTCACTTTATCCAGAAGCTAGAAAGCGAACCTGAACTCGAGCATCAGAACGTGCATCCCGGCTATAACGGTTTGCGAGAAAATGACTGGAATGCAGAACACTTCGAAGCGTTAGTCGCAGGACGCACAGGATGGCCACTGGTCGATGCATGTGTGGCTATGCTGCACGAAACAGGCTGGCTCAATTTCAGGATGCGTGCCATGCTGGTCTCTACCGCAGGCTACCCTTTATGGCTGCACTGGAAAACCGTAGGCAACTGGCTTGCAAGAGAGTTTCTGGACTACGAGCCCGGTATTCACTGGAGTCAGATCCAGATGCAGTCAGGCACGACAGGAATCAATATTCCTCGAATCTATAATCCTATCAAGCAGGCACGCGACCACGATCCACACGGTGTGTTTGTCCGCCGCTGGATTCCTGCACTCAAAAAGGTCCCAGACACCTGGATTTTTGAACCGTGGCGTATGCCAGCCGCGCTGCAAACACAGCATGGACTGGATGCGAACAAGGATATTGCCAAACCTCTTGTAAATCTGGATGATGCGACCCGCATCGCCAAGAAAAAATTATTTTTAATACGCGCACAACCTGAAGTCAAAGCAGCCAAAAGCGCGATCATTGACAAGCACGCTTCACGCAAGCGTCCAGCCAAACGATTGGTCAGTACGCCACCGTCTCCACAACAATCTTTTGAGTTCTGATGAGCAACGATTCTGAGATGCGCGGACGAAAAAAAGCAGATTTACCGAGCAAGCCCTGCTTATATTGCGCACGTCCGTTTACCTGGCGAAAAAAGTGGGCCCGTGACTGGGAACAAGTGAAATATTGTTCAGATAAATGTCGCATGTCTGCCAAGGGTTCGATATGAAGATACTTATCTACTGGTTTCGTCAGGATTTAAGGTTGCAGGATAATCCTGCCTTGCTAAAAGCCTGTCAATCAGCCACACATCTAGTGCCCGTCTATATTCATGATTCCGTAAACAATGCGGATACGGCCTGGGGATTTAAAAGAACGAGCACACATCGCATTGAGTTTTTATCCTCAGCGCTCAAGGGCTTGCATTCATCGCTGTCGCGTGCAGGGAATCAGCTACTTGAACTTCATGGCGATAGTGCCACCGTGCTTAAGCAACTCGCTGACACTGTCGGTATAAATGAAATTCATTGCGAATCAATCGCTGCGCCAGAAGAACAGGAGGTCGTGCGGCGACTGCGTGCATCAGGTCTGCAAGTATGCGAGACCTGGCAATCGACCATGCTCGAGATCAGTGAGTTGCCATTTATGGTCGATCGGTTGCCTGAAGTATTCACCCAGTTCCGCAATCGGATTGAGGCAGCAGGAATCGCGCCGAGAGTCCCTTTCAGCCAACCGGTGCGAATACCGCCCTCACCAACCTTGCCTTCCGCTTTGCCTTCTTCTTTGCCTTCTTCTTTGCCTGATTCTTTGCTTTCTTCTGTGCCTTCTCTAGCGCCTACTCCTTCTCAAGCGTCGTGGACGAAAGACGAGAAAGCAATTGATGCAAGAGCATCCTCCTTCCCTTATCGCAAACCTGAATTCTTTGGCTCCGAACAAGCTGCGCATGCGCATCTGGCGAAATACTTTGCAGGTTCCCTGGCCAGCACCTATAAAACAACGCGCAACGAACTGACTGGTGTGAACTTCTCCACAAAATTCTCCCCCTGGCTCGCCTTGGGTGCAATTTCGGCTCCTCAAATTATGCAAGCGCTTAGAACCTATGAAACCTCACAGGGTGCAAACGCAAGCACGTACTGGATCTGGTTTGAATTGCTATGGCGCGACTACTTCAGAGTCTTGCATTTAAAGTATGGCCGTACCCTTTATCATGAACATGGTTTATCCGTTCAAGCGAACCCATCGTTATCAATGAGACAGACCGATTCACAGCATCACGCAGAACGACTGGAACAATGGTGTACAGGACATACGGGCCAACCCCTGATCGATGCAGCCATGCGCGAGCTCCATTTGACGGGTTATCTTTCCAACCGTCTGCGACAAGTCGTCGCCAGCTATCTGATTTATGACCTCAAGCTTGACTGGCGTGCAGGGGCGGCCTGGTTTGAATCACAACTCATTGATTACGATACCTACAGCAACCAGGGCAACTGGTTATATATTGCGGGGCTTGGGACGGACCCACGGGGTGGCAGACGCTTTAACATCGAGAAACAAACGCAAGACCACGACCCGCAAGGGCATTATCGAACACGATGGGGCTGTACGTGACCACACTTAGATTCATACTGGGCGATCAGCTCAATCCAGAGCACAGCTGGTTTACAACACCATCGTCTGACGTTCTGTACACCATGATGGAAGTCCGTCAGGAGACAGACTATGTGCTCCATCATGCACAAAAGATCATTGGCATCTTTGCGGGGATGCGCGATCTCGCTCGCATGCTACAAGAGCAAGGCCATCGCGTGCATTACATTGCGATTGACGATCCACAGAATCAACAATCACTGACTGCCAATCTGGATCTGCTACTTTCGCTCTACAAGTGTGATCTGTTTGAATATCAGGAACCTGATGAATGGAGACTGGATGAACAGTTAAAGTTATTCTGTAAAACATTACAGATAGATTCGCGCATGGTCTCGAGCGAGCACTTTTTTACGTCTAGAGAGGAAACAGCCACGCTTTTTGACGGACAAAAACAATGGCTGATGGAACGCTTTTATCGACAGATGCGCACCCGCCATGGCGTGCTGATGCAGAATGCAAAAACACCCGTCGGCGACAAATGGAATTTTGATCAGGAAAATCGTAAATCCTGGACAGGTACGCCTTCTGAGCCAGCAGACTTCAGAACCGCACACAATCATGCTGCACTGTGGACAGTCATTCAAGCCGCTGGCGTAAAGAGCTTTGGCAATCCGCAGGCAACAGCATTTCTGTGGCCGTTGAATCGTTCTGAAGCACTCGCTCAACTAGAGATATTCATTGAACAGGTCCTTCCTAACTTTGGTGATTTTCAGGATGCCATGAGTGTCAAGAGCTGGCGGCTGTTTCATGCACTCATCTCCTTTGCACTCAATTCCAAAATGCTCAATCCGCGCGAGATCGTCACACGCGTTGAACAGGCCTGGCAGACTGATTGCGTATCACTTGCCACTGCAGAAGGTTTTATCCGTCAGATCTTGGGATGGCGCGAATATGTGCGTGGCATTTATTGGGCCAACATGCCGGGGTATGCGCAGCACAACGTATTCAATCATCAGTCACAATTACCGGGATGGTTTTGGACAGGTGAGACAAAGATGCGTT
>CANBUF010000092.1 GCA_947372575.1 Alcaligenaceae bacterium
CATCGAGGACGCACGTTTCAAAACCTATGGTTGCGGTTCTGCAATTGCCTCGAGCTCCTTGGTCACAGAGTGGGTCAAGGGTAAGACGCTTGACGAAGCACTGACCATTCGCAATACTCAAATCGCCGAAGAGCTTGCACTGCCTCCAGTCAAGATTCACTGTTCGATCCTTGCCGAAGATGCTATCAAGGCTGCGGTGCAGGATTACAAAGAAAAACACGCAGGATAATCATCATGGCTGTCACTCTTACTGCTCAGGCTGCCGACCACATCGGCAAATACCTCCAAAAACGTGGAGGCGGGATTGGTTTGCGTCTTGGCGTGCGTACGACGGGATGCTCTGGGATGGCCTATAAGCTCGAATATGTTGACGAGCCTGCGAGCGAAGATCAGGTCTTTGAGAGTTTTGGAGTCAAGGTTTTCATTGATCCCAAAAGCCTTTCTTATCTTGACGGGACAGAACTTGATTACGCACGTGAGGGTCTGAACGAAGGCTTCAAATTCCGTAACCCGAATGAGAAGGCGACCTGTGGCTGTGGCGAGTCGTTTACGGTTTAATTGACCTTGAACGAACAAGATCATTTCGCGCTATTTGGTTTGCCGCGTAGCTTTGTGCTGGATCCGGGTGTGCTTGATGCCGCCTGGAAGCGTGTTGCCATGACCGTCCATCCCGACCGTTTCGCGACAGCCTCTGCTGTCGAAAAGCGTGTCGCCATGCAATGGAGTGCACGGGCCAATGAAGCCTATCGCATTCTTCGGGATCCTCTCTCTCGTGCCAGGTATCTGTGCGAGTCAGCGGGTGTCGATCTGCAGACGGAAACCAACACGTCCATGTCTGCGGATTTTCTTATGCAGCAAATGCAATGGCATGAGCGACTCGACGACATTCGGGACAGTAGGGATGTCAAGGACTGCGCTGCCTTTGCTGCAGAGCTGGCCGAGGCACTGACTGTCACGACGGCTACGGTGCAACAACTGCTCGAGGCAAAGCAATATTCCGAAGCCGCCGACCGGATTCGTGAATGGATGTTTCTCGATAAAATCATTACCCAGGTTCGAGCCTTTGAGCCGACTTGATGGCCCTATATCCAGCACCTCGTGCATAACTGAAGCTCACCGATGGCCTTACTGCAGATTTCTGAACCAGGCGAATCGCCTGCACCGCACCAACGTCGTTTGGCCGTTGGCATAGATTTAGGTACCACGCACTCGTTGGTTGCTGCTGTGCGCAGCAGTGTTGCCGAGGTTCTCCCGGATGAGCAGGGTCACTACCTTGTTGCCTCTGCGCTCTATGTGGATGCCGATCAGGCATCGCATGTCGGCCAGGCGGCGCTCTCGCATCAGGTGGCTCATCCTCTGGATACACTTGTCTCGATCAAGAGACTGATGGGGCGCTCCTATCAGGATGCACTTGCCTCCGGTATGCCGTATCAGTTTTTACCCGATGCGCAATCCGTCAAAATTCATACCAGCCATGCAGATCTCTCTCCTGTAGAGGTTGCCGCGCAGATTCTCCAAAAACTCAAGGTCCTCGCTGAAGGGACCTTGGGCGATGCGCTTGTTGGTGCCGTGATTACTGTGCCAGCCTATTTCGATGATGCCCAACGCCAGGCGACCCGCGATGCTGCGAGACTGGCAGGTCTGAATGTATTGCGTTTGTTAAATGAGCCCACCGCGGCAGCAATTGCTTATGGGCTCGATCATGGTTCTGAGGGTGTCTACGCAGTCTATGACCTGGGTGGTGGCACATTTGATATGTCCCTGCTGCGCTTGTCGCGTGGCGTATTTGAAGTGATCGCAACCGGTGGTGACACGGCCTTGGGTGGTGACGATTTTGATGTGCTGATCGTTGAGGATGCGTTACGTACCTTCGGTCTGGACAACATCTCGCATGCAGAACGTCGTAGTCTTCTGAGTGCTGCGCGACGCCTGCGCGAAGCACTCTCTGATACCCCGACTGCAGACACAATTCACATGGAGCACACTCAACCCATATCGCAACCCGGCGCATGCATCGCGCTGAGCTTATCGCGTGCGCAGTTTGAGGTGCTCGCGCAGCCTCTGATCGATCAAACACTTGCCTGTGCCCGCCGAGCGCTCAAAGACGCGAACTTACTTGTGAGCGAGATCAAAGGTGTGGTGATGGTGGGCGGTGCGACCCGGATGCCGATCGTACGTGCTGCGGTGCAAACGTTTTTTGGATCCACACCATTGACCGATCTGGACCCGGATCAGGTGGTCGCGCTTGGCGCTGCCTTGCAGGCGAATTTGCTGGCGGGTAATCGTCATCCTGGTGAAGACTGGCTCTTGTTGGATGTCACGCCGTTGACGCTTGGCATGGAAACAATGGGTGGGCTGGTCGAACATATCATTCCGCGTAACAGCACCATACCGGTCGCGCGTGCGCAGGAATTCACAACCTTCAAAGACGGACAGACCGCACTGGCTATTCACGTGGTCCAGGGTGAACGCGATCTGGTTTCGGACTGTCGTTCGCTCGCCCGTTTTGAATTGCGCGGCATTCCGCCGATGGTTGCAGGGGCTGCCCGGATTCGTGTGACCTTTCAGGTGGATGCCGATGGGCTGCTGAGTGTCACCGCCCGCGAGATTGCCTCGGGTGTTGAGGCATCTGTCACAGTTAAACCTTCCTATGGCCTGAGTGACGAAGATGTCGCTCGCATGCTGACAGAAGGCATGGCGCAGGCAGACCACGACGCGCAGATGCGCATGTTACGCGAACAGCAAGTCGATGCTGCGCAATTGATTGAGTCGGTGCAAGCGGCATTGTCAGCCGATGCTGATCTGTTGACTGCAGCAGAGCAGACTCGCATTGAACAACAACTTCAGGCCACGCAGCGCAGTGCCACAGGAGACGACGTGGAGGCGATTCGGCTTGCGATCAAAGCCTTGTCTGCTGCGACCGATGACTTTGCAGCCAAAAGAATGGATCGCAGTATTCGTGCCGCGCTGACAGGTCGCTCGCTTGACGATGTCGGTTAGTCTTTACACATATTGAGTCAGAATCATTCATGCCTAAAATTACTGTTTTGCCACATCCCGATGTCTGTCCAGAGGGACGCGTGATCGAAGACGCGACCGCAGGCGTATCGATTTGTCGGGTTTTGCTGGATCACCATATCGAAATTGAACACGCCTGCGAGCTGTCTTGTGCTTGCACGACGTGCCATGTGATTGTGAAAGAGGGTTTTAACTCTCTGGCCGAAGCCTCTGATTCAGAAGAAGACCTGCTCGATCGTGCCTGGGGGTTATCGACCCAGTCCAGGTTGTCCTGCCAGGCGCTTGTCGCAGACACTGACCTGACCATCGAAATTCCCCGCTACACTATTAATCACGCCAAAGAATCGCACTGATTGGCGCGAGTCCATGCACAGATGGGTGAAAGTCTACGCTGCGATTTGTGCGAGCCTACGCCCTAATTGGCCCGTGGCAACCATCGCATCGTTGGGCGAGCAGTATCACTAACCAATATCGTCATTAAACGAACAGGAGACAAACCCCGTGAGAGAGAATCTGCTTCGCAAAAAACTGGCCGCCGGTCAACCTATCATCAATGGCTGGCTGGCAATCCCTTCCTCGTATTGCGCAGAGGTCATGGGGCATCAAGGGTTTGATTCCATTACGGTTGATTTGCAGCATGGCATGATCGGCATCGACGCCGCATTGCCCATGTTCCAGGCCTTGTCTAGTACACCTGCAGTGCCGTTGGCACGCGTGCCGTGCAATGATCCTGCTCAAATCATGCGATTGCTCGATACAGGGGCCTACGGCATTATTTGCCCGATGATTTCAACAGTGGATGACGCTGCGAGTTTTGTGTCGTCTTGCCGCTATCCTCCCAAAGGTCTGCGCTCCTTTGGTCCTGCGCGTGCCTTGTTATATGGCGGTGCAGACTATTACCCTGGTGCGGATCAAGAGATTCTCGCTCTGGGTATGATCGAGACACAGGCAGGTCTGGATAATCTGGAACAGATTCTGGCGCTCGAGGGTCTGGATGGGATTTACATTGGCCCTAACGACCTGGCGCTTGCATTAGGCTGTGTCCCGCGTTCTGAGTCTGACGAGAAGGTGGTAGTCGAAGCGATCGCCCATATTCGTGAGCGTGCCAAGGCACACGGCAAGATCGCGGGGATTTTCTGTTCCTCCGGCGAGGCAGCAGGCCGTCGGATTACTGAGGGCTTTCAAATGGTCACCCCAGGCAATGAGGTGGCACTGATGTCTGCGGCCGCACGCGCCGCCATTGCCGCTGCGCGTGGTGCAGCACCCACAGCATCGAATGGTAACGGATACTAAGAGAGGACGTTCTCATGGCCCGCTTTTCAGCGAATTTAGGATTTCTCTGGTCAGATAAGCCGCTGCTCGAACGCATCGAGTGTGCGGCCAAAAATGGCTTTAAGGCAATTGAATTGCACTGGCCCTATGACACGCCAGCCACTGAGGCGCGTGCGGCTTGCGCGCGTCATGGGTTGACATTGCTTGCAGCTAATACGCCCCTGGGTCAACCAGGCGAGTCTGGTATTGCAGCCTTGCCAGGTCGTGAGGCGGATTTTCAGGCATCGTTCAAGCTGTCAATGGACTGGTGCCTGGCAAGTGGTGCGAGTGCCATACACGTCATGGCTGGTGTGATTGAGCCAGCCCAGCGTGCAAAGGCTTTTGAGACCATGGTTCGTAATTTGCAATGGGCTGCCGATCTGGCGGCTCCAGCAGGTCTGACGCTTTTACTCGAAGCCCTCAATCCGCGTGACAAACCCGATTACCTGTACGCGACCCAGGCACAATCGAATGCGGTTCGTGAGGCGACTGGTCGAAATAACGTCAAGCTGATGTTCGATGTCTATCATGTCGGTGTTGCCGAGGGGGATGTTTTAACCAAGCTCGCGCTCTATATGCCGCATATCGGTCATATCCAGATCGCCGCCGTCCCCTCGCGTGCCGAACCTGACGAGGGTGAGATCAATTATCCCGTTGTGATTGAATGCATTGACGCACTGGGCTACAAGGGCTGGATCGGTGCAGAGTACAAGGCGCGCGCAAGTGTCGAGGCTGGGCTTGGGTGGAGGCAAGCCTATCCTGGTCAGTAAGGATCAAATGCGGCCTGCACCCCAGCGACTTTTGAGTATGGATGCGGCCGTAATTATTGCGTAGAGCGAAAAGCCGATTGCCACGACAATAAACATGCCATGTGGCCCAGCATTGAGCAGATTCAGTGCCACCCAGCCGCCCAGCGCGACAAACACTAGCCTTGAACTGCTCCCGATCAGTGGCCAGAATAGCTTTCCTGAGCCCTGTGAAGCAAAAAACAGCGCGAGTCCCAGTCCAAAAAAACCGTAGCAGGGTCCGACAATACGCAAATAGGCACTGCCGAACTGGATGATTTCTGGGTCGGTACTGAACCACTGCATCCATAGCATCGGAAAGATCGCAACAGCTGTACCAAGTGTAAAGGTCACGGCTGTGACAAGCAGGCTCCCAGTCCATGTGGCCGCCAGGGCGCGTGGTGTGTTGCCTGCGCCGATATTGGTGGCAACCATAGTGGTCAGTACGGTCCCCACTCCAAAGACAATGGGTACGAGAATAAACTCAAGCCGCGCAGCCACACCATAGCCTGCGAGCGCCAAGGTACCAAACCCACCGATATATCCCGTTGCCATCAAAATTGAGCCATTGCTCAGAACGGGGCTGATCGCGCCTGGTAGGCCAATTCGCAGGATCACACGAAATATATCTGTTTGTAATGACCGGTTTATCAAACGCAGGCGAATAGGGGATTGCGCGCGCATCAGGTAATAGGCCATCAGAATGCTGGCGATGCCGTTGACAAGGATCGAACTGAGCGCTGCGCCTGCAATACCAAAGGTATGCAAAGGTCCCCATCCGAAAACCAGGGCGGGGCAAAGTCCAAAGTGGAGCAGGGCAGTGAGAATCAGCATCAGCGAGGGCATGGTCATATTGCCACTGCCCCGCACAATGGCTGAAAGTGTGCTCGTCAGCCAGATCGTACAGGCACCTAAAAACAATGTATTGGAATAGGTCAGCGCGATACCGAGCGTGGAGTCCTCTGCACCCATCATCCTGAAAATTTGCGGACCCAGGCTGAGCATCAATACCGTAAAGAGCATCGACATGATGGCCGACACGACTACGGCATGTTGTGCCAGTCTCTCAGCACGCTCTTGGTCGTTCGAACCAAGCGCCCGCGCAATGACTGAATTGATGGAGCCGCCCAGTGCGCCATTGGCCATTTGCAGCATCAGCATCGAGATTGGGAATACCAGCGCAGCGCCAGCAAGGGCCTTTGACCCCAGCAAACCGATGATGTAGCCATCCCAGGCAATGATTGCAGTTGAAGCAAACAGCCCCAGTATGTTCGGTGTGGCGAGCTTGAGTATTGTAGGAAGCAGCCGCCCATGCAGCAGAGCATGCGTGCGTTTTGCTCTGTCTGCGTGGACGTGTGCGTTCACTTAATCCTCTTTGCGCAAATGCGGGAACAGAATCACGTCGCGGATACTTGGGCTGTCGGTCAGTAACATCACCAGACGGTCGATCCCAATGCCACAACCGCCGGTAGGCGGCATGCCGTATTCCAGCGCACGGATGTAATCTGCGTCGTAATACATCGCTTCTTCGTCACCAGCATCTTTGGCCGCGACTTGCGCATGAAAGCGCGCGGCCTGATCCTCGGGATCATTGAGCTCGGAAAAACCGTTGGCGATTTCGCGTCCGGTCATGAACAGCTCAAATCGCTCGGTAATACCAGGGCGCGTATCAGATTCGCGGGCGAGTGGTGAGACCTCGATGGGGTAGTCGATGATATAGGTCGGGTGCCAGAGCAGTGCTTCAGCGGTTTCTTCGAATAATGCGAGTTGCAGAGCACCGATGCCCGCACGTGCCAGATTCGGGGCTTGGACATCGACACCGCGTTTTTTGAGCTGTGTGCGGACAAATTCAATATCCGCGAGCTGGGCTTCGGTAAATTCAGGAACGTGTTCAAGAATCGACTGAACGATCGTGCGGCGATGGAAAGGCTGCGACAGATCAAGCACGCGTTCCTGATAGGTCAGTGTCGCGCTCCCAGTTGCGTGGATCGCCGCTTGACG
>CANBUF010000093.1 GCA_947372575.1 Alcaligenaceae bacterium
TGCGACCTAACTCAACTGTCAGCTGAACAGGAATATCCAGAATAAAGTCGATATCGTTGGGTGAGGTGTTCGTTTTGGAGTCCGAGACAAACTCGTTAAACACATCGTGTGGGCGACCAGAGATTGCTGCTGCAGGAGTTGTATCCATCTGCTCCTTCATGGCAGCATCCCAATCAACTGCCTCAATGGCGTCAGGCTTACCTTCGGGTTGATCAGCGTTTGTCGTCATTTTTAGGTTCTCTTATATATTCCATTGAATCGGCTTTCAAAAACTTCTCTACGCGTAAGGCATACTGACCATTAAAGGTCCCATAGCGACACGAAACCACAGGCACATTGTCGACACTGACTTCGATTTCAGTGGGCATGGTCAACGCAATGACATCCCCGACTTTCATTTCCATGACCTCTCGCAGACTGATGTCCTTAGAACCCAAATTTGCGACAAGCTCGATCTCGGCGATCTGAATTTGTTGCGTCAGCAACTTGACCCAACGCTTATCAATCCCTAACGCCTCTCCCTGTAAAGGCGAGGTCAACAAATCCCGAATCGGCTCAATCGACGCGTAAGGGATACAAATGTGCATTTCACCGCTCGCCGTACCAATTTCTATGGTGTAGCTCATCGCTACGACCACTTCGTTTGGTGTTGCGATATTGGCAAACTGGGTATTCATTTCGGACCGGATGTATTCAAATTCAATCCCGTATACAGGTGCCCAGGACTTTGAGTAGGACTCAAACACGATTTCGAGTACGCGCTGGATAATCCTCTGCTCGGTCTGGGTAAAGTCCCGACCCTCAACACGCGTATGAAATCTACCGTCACCGCCAAACATACTATCGACCATTGAAAAGACAAGCGTCGGATCAAATACGACGAGAGAGGTCCCCCGCAAAGGTTTTATCTGCACCAGATTCAGATTGGTCGGTACAACGAGATTTCGGACGAATTCACTATATTTACAAGTCCTCAGAGGTCCTGCGGAGATCTCTGTCGTGCGCCTGAGAAAATTAAACAGGCCAATCCGGAACAGTCGTGTAAAGCGTTCATTGATAATTTCGAGCGTTGGCATACGCCCGCGGACAATACGCTCTTGGGTCGCCAGGTTATAAGGCCTAACGTTCCCAGGGTCTGCTGACGAAGCATCGCCTGCAAACTCGTCTTCGTCGACACCCTTTAAGAGTGCGTCGACTTCGCCTTGTGAAAGAAAACCTTCAGCCATATGTGCTCGATTACTGAATAATGAATGAAGTAAAGAAAACGTTCGTAATTTTTTGCTCGCCCAGTTCGCGACCAAAAGGTCTTTTAAGCTCAGTCAATATGTCTTCGATGAGCTTGGTTTTACCACTCGGTGTCTCAAGCACTTTTGCAGACTGATTTGACAGCAGCATCAGTAATCGACTGCGTACCTGAGGCATATTGGCTTTAATCATGTCGACATCTTTGTTGTCGTCGACCTGTAAATTAATCCCTACCTGCAGAAAAACCTGATCACCGTCCTCTTCTGGTATCACATTCACCACAAAGTTCTCAAGTGGCACATAAATCAATGGTTGATGCTTAACCTCTTTGACAGGTTGTTTCTCTTCGTGCGCGTCTTCTTTATGGAACAAGAAAAAATACGCTGCTGCACCACCGCCGATTGCAAGAATTAAAATTGCAATCACAATAATGATCAGTTTTTTCTTGGATTTTGGAGCTGACTCAATTTCTTCAACTTCCGTAGTTGCCGTCGCCATGCGTTCACTCACCTCAGCCTTAAAACAACATTATGAGCTCGAGGCAGTGAATCAAATACAAGGAACAGAAGCCTGAATGTCAGGCAAATATACGGTTTATCAAAAACACTCAGGCAAAAGTATCGACCAGTCCTCTGGTCGCAACAAGGTTAGAGGCGCGCAATGCTCCCACAGCAGAGGTAGCAGACCCCTGACCAGTCAAGTTCGCGGCCATCGAATTTCGGTTGTCGCGAGATTGTTCAGACAGCTGACCGCGTCCTGTATCACCACTACTTACATTAGTCTGCCCCAGTGTCAGACCCGACTGACTCATCATGTCTCGCAAAGATTGCAAGCCCTCGGTCAGCGCTTGACGCACCTCAGGATTATCTGAAATAAATGTGGCATTCGCCATGTTGTTATGCACATGCACGACGACTTGCAAAGGCCCCAAATCTGGAGGATTAAGTGTAAGTGAGGCCGATTGTTCGGCACCGCCCACCATCCAGACAACTTTTTGATTGATCTCATGATCCCACTGCGCCGTACCAAACGTACTCTGGATCGTCGAACCAGGCTTGTCGTTACCAGGCGGCGCAAGCGTTGAGGCTGCGGTCGCTTTAGATTCAGACAATGACGCACTTTGTAAGGCCTCCAGCGCACCTGCTTTGCCAACATCCGCCACACTATCCACAGTAGAACCAAGTGTTTGCGCAATATCAGCTACTTTGCCCACCATGCCCGCCACTGCCGCAGCACCTTGTCCAAGTACCGTTCCAGCAAGCAATGTTGCCCCGAGCGAAGCAACGGACTGAACGCCCGACAAGATATCAGCACCCACCGCCGCAAGCTCAGAGGGCTGATCTTGCCCTGGTGCTGCAGAATCCAGTGTGGCGGTCGACGGGCTGGGGGGATGAACCGGCATTGCTTGCGCGGATAAAGTGCTAGCCTGACCAGCTGCTTCGGTATACACAGGATGATCAGAACGACTGCGCTCGGACGCATTGGTGCTATTGCCTGGCCTAGGATTGGCCTCAGTACCACTGCTATCGTTCATGCTGCTGGTCGAATGATTCGCATGCTGCGTCGACGTTCGACCATGATCGATTTCGCGTTCAGACTGATGGCTCGACGTCTGTGCGCTAGCAGGTTGTGCAGCAAAGCTTTCATTCTGAAACATTTTGCTGGCAAGCATGTTCTGAAACACTGAGTCTGCAGAGGCATCAATATTTTGCGTAGATGGTTTACTTGTACCAGTGTCGGCCCCAGCTGGGTGGGATTTAGCCCATAGGGTGGCATTGTCGATTGATTTCATAACCGATTGTCCTTTTTTTGAAATTTAACCGCGCTCTTTGTATTTACAAACTCGTCGGTTTGTTTTTGATCTCTTTTTGCCTCAGCAGAGGCCATTTGAATTTTTTCCTGCTCGAGCAGCACTTCATAAGACATTTTCTTTCGTTGTGCTTCTTGCCAGACCAGTCGATATTCCTGTGCAACAAGTTTGCATCGATCAACTATTTCTTGTTGACCGATGATCGTGCGATCGAGATTCAGTAAAAACCCTTTGAAGTTCAGCAACTCCTGGGTCTCGACTCCACCCGCCAGCATGGTGACGTGTTGTTCAAGGTACTCGCGCCGATACACTTCAAGCTGTTCATACTGACTTTGTGCGGACTCAGCCTGCTGTCTGACTTTGGCAAGATCCAGAGCAGCTTTTTCAGAGTTTTTTTCTGCAAGTTGCAACAAGGTAATCAGTGCGCTCGAAGACTTGGCCATCATTCATCCTTATGATTAAAAACTCAAGCGTTCAGCTTCAGTAAATAAGCCTGAGAGCTTGTTCACACTATCTTCAACATCCGACCGATCAGTCCAGTCCTGTTGCAAATAGGATTCAATAGATTGACGTTTACGTATCGCCTCGTCCAGCACTGGATCTGTCCCTGCGGAATACGCACCAACGTTAATCAAATCGATGTTTCGGGTGTAACGGGAGTTCAATTGCTTAAGCCGGCGTGCCATTTTTTGATGCGCGGGTGTCACAATCGCGCTCATCACACGGCTAATCGATTGTTCAATGTCAATGGCTGGATAATGCCCACTTTCGGCAAGCGACCGATTCAACACGATATGACCATCCAGAATGGCGCGTGCAGAATCCGCGATTGGATCCTGCTGATCATCGCCTTCTGTCAATACGGTATAAAAGCCTGTGATGGAGCCTCCGCCCTCGACCCCATTGCCTGCTCGCTCGACCAGCACAGGTAATTTGGCAAAGACGGAGGGTGGATAACCTTTAGTAGCGGGCGGCTCACCGATTGCCAGTGCAATTTCGCGCTGCGCCATAGCGTAGCGCGTCAGTGAATCCATAATCAGTAAGACGTGCTTGCCCTGATCACGAAAGTGCTCAGCGATCGTGCAGGTATATTTTGCACCCTGCAAGCGCATCAGTGCAGGCGCATCTGCAGGAGCCGCCACGACAACAGATTGCGAAAGTGTCTCAGGGCCCAGGATGTGCTCAATAAACTCTTTAACCTCTCGACCTCGTTCACCAATCAGCCCCACGACGATGACATCTGCATCGGTATAGCGTGCCATCATGCCAAGCAAGACACTTTTGCCAACACCTGAACCTGCAAACACGCCCATGCGCTGACCGCGTCCCACAGTCAACATACCGTTAATCGCTTTGACACCGGTATCAAGGATTTTTTCAATCGGCGCACGCGTCAAGGGATTTAATGGCAGCGCATTTAAAGTCGCGAAGGCCGTTGCATTCAAGGGCCCCAAACCATCGAGTGGATTGCCACCCGCATCAAGTACACGACCGAGAAGTGCGTCTCCCACGGGTAAATGCCCCACACTGATCACGACGTCGTCATGACGTCTACCCCCGAATGTGGAAGTCCCGGACCGCGTCTCCGGTTTTTTAATCATGATCTTTGATTCTGGCCCAATACCTTCGGTACTGCCTTGGGGCATGAGTAACAAGCGATCATTTTCAAAACCCACAACCTCTGCAACCACATACTTGCCTTCAGGCAGAGGAATATGACATAGGCTGCCAATGGGTAAGTGCAGACCTGCGGCCTCAATCACCAGACCCGTTACCCGAGTGATGCGACCCGCCACTTCAAGCGTGTCGACCTGAGCCAGCTTTTCTAAAATGGTTGTTGCCTGATTTTTCCAGGAGGCAACCACATCGGGCGCGGGCGGCGATACTTCGCCTCTAGTTACAGAATCAGGTTGACTATCGGAAATCATGTTTGCGTCTCAAACCAGTCATTCGGACGCCCGAGTGCCTCGGAAATCCGCATCCATCGGTTTTCGATTGTGGCATCCACAGTGTTGACTGCCGTCTCGATCCTGCATCCGCCCGGCTCAATCCGGTCATCTTCAACCATGGTCCAGCCCAGTTCCTGCAGATCAGCCATGATGTGTTGCGCCAAGATTGCAGCATCACCGGGATGCACAATCAGGCGTAATGGTTTTTTAATCGAGGGCAACATACCAATTGCTTCTTCGATAATTGGCAATGCTGCCTCAGGACGAATTTTCAACTCAACTTTGATCATCGCTTTTGCGACTTCAAGTGCAAGGCTCAGCAAATCCTGTGCCGCGCTATCGCTCTGTTGCTGCTGCGCTTGCTGAAAGCTAGTTGCGAGATTCCTTAAGGCATGTGTTTCGTGTTTTAACTGCTGTTGCGCAATCAGGATCGCGGCATCCCGCCCTTCTTTCATGCCGCGAGCATAGCCATCTTTATAGGCCTTCTCGTACATGAGTTTTAGTTTTTCTGCGGGAATCTCAGTGCTCGCAGTCGTCGCCTGCTCAGACTTGACGACGCTTGGTCCACGCTTTGAAAATAAATCCGTAAACACGGCTTTGACATGTTCATTCTTAGGCTTGTTAAACACGGTTGGGTTAGACATACTGATCATCTCCACCTTTACCAGCCAACATGATCGTGCCGTCATCGGCAAGTTTCCTGACCAGCTGCAGGATTTGCTTCTGATTGGACTCCACCTCAGACAGCTTGACCGGACCGCGTGTTTCAAGATCTTCCTTCAACATCTCTGCCGCGCGGGTAGACATATTTTTAAAGATCTTGGCGCGCATTTCTTCAGTCGCACCTTTGAGCGCGATGATCAGTGTTTCGGACTGCACATCACGCAAAATCAACTGGATACCGCTGTCTTCAATTCCGATAATGTCATCAAAGATAAACATTTCGTCCATGATTTTTTGCGCCATATCGCTGTCGTAATTCTTTAATCCCTCCATGAGCTTGATTTCGGCCTCCCCGCTCATGAAGTTCATGATTTCAGCTGCAGCACGTATGCCACCAATACTTTTTTTATTCAGACTCTCATTTCCAGACAGAAGTTTGGTCAACACATCATTGAGCTCTCTGAGCGCAGCCGGCTTGACACCATCGAGCGTTGCAATACGCAGCATCACATCCTGACGTAATCTTTCGCTTAGAAAACCCAGGATTTCAGAGGAATGGTCCGGCTCCAGATGGACAAGAATCGTGGCCAGAATCTGAGGATGTTCATTGCGAATCAAATCCGCGACCGTTTGGGCATCCATCCATTTGAGACTCTCGATGCCACTTGAGTCTCTACTCTGCAATATCCGGTTCAGCAATCCGGAGGCAATATCTTCGCCCAACGCTTTATTCAGAACGGTACGGATAAACTCATCCGAATCTTGGCCAAAGGAAGACTTTTCTTCTGTGGCCGAACGGAATTCAAGTAATGCTGCCTCAACCTGAGCATGCTCGACACTTTTGAGGGTTGCCATTGCAGCCCCCAGCTTTTGAACATCCCGTGGACCGAGATGTTTCATCACTTCAGAAGCCTCGTCCTCTCCTAACGCTAACAAGAGGACTGCTGCGCGCATCACACCATCATCAGCCATTGCTGCCACTTACCCACGATGTCACTACGTTCGCAACCATTTTGGGATTCTCTTTAGCCAGCAACTTGGCTTGCTGAAGGTTTTGCTGGTAGCCCTGCTGGGGAATCTGCAAGACTTGCCCAGCGCCGGGCTGCTGGACAGCGCCATCGGCATCAAGCACATTGGTGATCAAGGGCGATGGTGACAATAATTTGGCAACCATGGGTTTGAGCGCCTTTTTATAGAGGATAAATAAGACGAGCAAGCCCAGGATGAGTTTGCCTGCATCTTTTGCCATCTCGATATAGCCGGAATTTTTCCAGACAGGGATCTCGCCGAGGTCTTCAACTTTGACAGGGGCAAAGGCCGCATTGACCACGCTCAGTGAATCACCGCGTTCTTCGCTGTAGCCCATCGCCTGTTTAGCCAGATCGGTAATCTGCT
>CANBUF010000094.1 GCA_947372575.1 Alcaligenaceae bacterium
TGACATCACGGGTGAGCGCCCTGCGCAGATTGCACGACGTGGCGTGATACGTTCCTTTCAGATTTCTGCAGTGTTTCCGCACCTCTCCGTACTCGAAAACGTGCGCATTGGCCTGCAACGTCAAACTGGCCTGTCCTTTAAGTTCTGGAAAAGCGAAAAATGCCTGAACCAGCTCAATGATCGTGCTCAGGAATTACTTGAACAAGTCGACCTGGGACAGTTTGCCAACGACATTACCGGCAGCCTTCCTTATGGACGCAAGCGCGCACTCGAAATCGCCACAACGCTCGCCATGGAACCTGAACTGATGCTGCTCGATGAGCCCACGCAGGGTATGGGTCACGAAGACGTCGATCGCGTCACGCAACTTATCAAGCAGGTCAGCATCGGACGCACCATCCTGATGGTTGAACACAACATGAATGTGATTTCGTCTATCGCCGACACCATCACGGTGCTTGCACGGGGTGCCGTGCTTGCCGAGGGCGACTATGCACACGTGTCTCGCGACCCGGCCGTCATGGAAGCCTACATGGGTACAACCGATGGCGAACTTGAGGGAGCGCACGCATGAGCACGCCCGCACTCGAAATTTCCGGGCTTAACGCCTGGTACGGTGAATCACATATCCTCCACGGCGTTGACCTGTCGGTCAACAAAGGCGAAGTCGTTACCATTCTGGGGCGCAACGGCGCAGGACGCACAACGACCATGCGTTCGATTCTCGGCCTGACTGGGGCACGTACAGGCTCGATCCGTATTCACGGTACTGAGTCCATCGATCTGCCGACCTACAAGATTGCGCACCTGGGCATTGGTTATTGCCCAGAAGAACGTGGTATTTTTGCCAGCCTCTCCTGCGAAGAAAACCTGCTACTTCCACCACCAGTGGGTGCGGCAGGCGGCGGGATGTCGCTCTCTGAAATTTACGATATGTTTCCGAATCTGCTCGAGCGTCGTCATTCACCAGGCACACGTCTGTCGGGCGGCGAACAGCAAATGCTGGCTGTCGCACGTATTCTGCGCACTGGCGCGGATCTGCTCTTGCTCGATGAAATCTCAGAAGGTCTCGCACCCGTGATTGTTCAGGCACTGGCCCGGATGATCAAAATGCTCAAGGCCAAGGGCTACACGATTGTGATGGTGGAGCAGAACTTCCGCTTTGCGGCTCCGCTTGCCGATCGCTTTTATGTCATGGAGCACGGACAGATTGTCGAGCATTTCCCAGCATCTGAACTGGCGGCCAAGCAACAGACCTTGAACGAATTACTCGGCGTCTAAGTCTGCCATGCAGGTCAATGCCGGCTACTGAGAACCTGTTTGAAGTGTTTAATTGATTAAAAAATTTTATATATATTTAAGCAATACCCCTGGAGAATGAAATGAAATTACGTACACTGACCGCCGCGCTCATGATGGCAGGCCTGGGCTTTACAGGACAAGCTGCTCACGCAGACGTCTCCGACGATGTAGTTCGTATTGGTTTTATAACCGACTTGTCTGGCGTGTACTCAGACATCGACGGCCCTGCGGGCGCTGATGCAATTCGCATGGCCATCGCTGATTTTGGCGGTACCGTCAATGGCAAAAAAATCGAATTACTGGTGATGGATCACCAGAACAAAGCTGACATTGCAACGGCCCGCGCGCGCGAGTGGTTCGATCAGCAAAAAATTGACATGCTGGTAGGTGGTACAAACTCTGGCGTTGCGCTCGCATTGGCTGGTGTCGCTGCCGAAAAGAAAAAACCATTCATCGCCATCGGACCCGGTGCATCTGACCTCACCACAGCACAGTGCAGCCCTTATACGATTCACTACGCCTACGACACCGTTGCCATGGCACGCGGCACCGGTAAGGCCGTTGTAAAAGACGGTGGAAAGACGTGGTTCTTCCTGACGGCGGACTATGCCTTTGGTCAAGCGCTTGAGCGTGATACGGCAGCAGTGGTCAAAGCCGCCGGTGGCGAAGTCAAAGGTCAGGTTCGTGCACCATTGAGCACTGCGGACTTCTCTTCTTTCCTGTTGCAGGCACAAGCCTCTGGCGCGCAGATCCTGGGCCTGGCTAACGCGGGTGGCGACACCATCAACTCCATCAAAGCCGCCAACGAATTTGGCGTAACCGCAACCATGAAAATGGCCGGCCTGCTGATTTTTATTAACGATATTCATGCGCTGGGTCTAAAAGCGACACAAGGCATGTACCTCACTGACGGCTGGTACTGGGATCAATCGGATGCCACACGTGCCTGGTCTGCCAAGTTCGAAGAAAAAGCCAAACGCAAACCTTCCATGCTCCAGGCGGCAGATTACTCATCGGTAACGTTTTATCTCAATGCCGTGAAAGCGACTGGCACGGACGATACAGATACTGTCATGAAGTGGATGAAATCCAACAAAATCAACGATTTCTTTGCACAGGGTGGTTACGTGCGTGAAGATGGCCGTATGGTTCACGACATGTTCCTGATGCAAGTCAAAACACCTGCAGAGTCGAAAGCACCCTGGGATTATTACAAGGTACTGGCCAAGCTGCCCGGTGAAGAAGTCTTCACAACCCTTGCAGAAACAACCTGCAAACTCGTGAAAAAATAAGTCAGAGTCGATCCGCCTGCCGCATCTGTGCAGCAGGCGTTCTCTGATGCCACCTGATTCTGTTTGACTGTAAAACGATGACTACAATTTTCGGGATTCCGATCCAAGCATTTTTAGGCCAGTTGCTATTGGGACTGGTCAATGGATCTTTCTACGCCATTCTTTCACTTGGACTGGCGGTCATTTTCGGCTTGCTCAACGTCATCAATTTTGCCCATGGAGCCTTGTACATGCTCGGCGCATTCCTGGCGTGGATGGGCATGTCGTACTTTGGCCTCAATTACTGGGTCATGCTGGCACTTGCGCCCGTTCTGGTTGGCCTGTTTGGCATCCTGATCGAAAAGCTCTTGCTCAAACATCTTTACAAGCTCGATCACCTCTACGGACTGCTCCTGACCTTTGGCATTACGCTGATGCTCGAAGGCCTGCTGCGCAGCTTCTATGGGGTCTCAGGCCTGCCCTACTCGACGCCAGACGCACTCAAAGGCGCGACCAATCTTGGCTTTATGGTGCTGCCAAACTACCGTGCCTGGGTCGTAGTTGCCTCGCTGATCGTATGCTTTGGCACCTGGTTTGTCATTGAGCGCACACGACTGGGGGCTCTGCTGCGCGCAGGCACCGAAAACCCCCGTCTCGTCGAGGCCTTCGGCGTGAATGTCCCGCTCATGGTCACACTGACCTATGGCTTTGGCGTCGCCCTGGCGGGCTTTGCAGGCGTACTCGCGGCACCCGTGCTGCAGATTTCACCACTCATGGGGTCGAATCTGATTGTGGTGGTGTTTGCCGTGGTCGTGATCGGCGGCATGGGATCTATCATGGGCTCAATTGTGACCGGACTCGGTCTGGGAATCATCGAAGGCCTGACCAAAGTATTCTGGCCTGAAGCCTCCAGCACTGTTGTTTTCATCATCATGGCTATTGTCTTGTTCCTGCGTCCTGCTGGACTTTTCGGGAAAGAAAAATGAACCGTCAAACACTTGGATATATTGCTTTTCTGGGTTTTCTGCTGGCAGTCCCACTGATTGGTGTCTACCCAGTCTTTGCCATGAAAATCATGTGCTACGCATTATTTGCCTGCGCCTTCAATTTGTTGCTGGGCTTTACCGGACTGCTATCGTTTGGCCATGCCGCTTTTCTTGGTACCGCAGCCTACGCGTCTGGTCACGCCATGAAGGTATGGGGCTTTTCGCCAGAGCTCGGCATTCTGTACGGTGTCGCCATTGCAGGTGTCCTGGGTCTTGCAATGGGGATGTTGGCGATTCGCCGCAGTGGTATTTACTTTGCCATGATCACCATGGCACTGGCGCAAATGGTGTTCTTTTACTTTCTGCAAGCAAAGTTCACAGGGGGTGAAGACGGTCTGCAAGGCGTTCCACGCGGCTCACTCTTTGGCCTGCTTGACCTCAAGAGCGACTTCAATCTGTATTACGTCGTGCTGGCTATTTTTGTCTTTGGCTATTTCATGATCTGGCGTACCGTGCATTCGCCTTTTGGCCAGGTCCTGAAAGCGATCCGCGAAAATGAACCACGTGCGATCTCACTGGGCTACGACGTCGAGCGCTACAAGCTGCTGGCCTTTGTGCTGTCGGCCATGCTCGCTGGCTTGGCTGGTTCGACAAAAATGCTGGTATTTGTCTCAGCCACCCTCTCGGATGCCGTCTGGCAAATGTCAGGTCTGGTGATCCTGATGACACTCATCGGCGGCATGGGTACGCTGGTCGGTCCGGTCCTGGGTGCCTTCATCGTCGTGATGCTCGAAAACAAAGTCGGCGACCTGGGCAGCATCTTGGCCAAATGGACCGGCGTGGACTGGTTCAATCGCCTGGGCGAATCCGTCACAATCGTGATTGGCCTGATTTTCGTGATCTGCGTCATGGCTTTCAGACGTGGCCTCATTGGCGAACTCAATGCCTGGATGGATCGCCGTAAAGGTATTGACACGACGGCTGCCCCTGGCGCTGCGCACTAAACCGGCCAACATATTTACTCACTCACCGAACAACTCGTCAGGAAATCGTATGAAGCTCAGGAATATATTCAAATTGAATTGTGCCGCCGCACTGACATCATTGGCATTGTTTGGTGCCGGTGTAGCACAGGCTCAACAAGCATCTGCTGCACCGGCACCAGCAACCGCAGCTGTCGCTGCGACAGCTGCCACGAAGGCGGCCACTACGGCAGTCAAGCCTCACTCCGACTTTCAGTGGCTTGGACAGGCTGGTTTTCGCATCACCACACCTGGTGGCAAACTGATTGTGATTGACCCCTGGATCAAAGGCGGACCCAAGGCCCCAGCAAACTATAAGGCAGACCTGTCTGCTATCGGCAAAATTGACCTGTTGCTTGTGACACATGCACACGTGGATCACCTGGGTGATGCACCTGAGCTCGCCAAAATTAACAACACAAAACTCTACGGCCCAGCCGACATGGTGACCCCGCTAATTCTGCTGGGTGCGCTGCCCAACGAACTCGGCCATCGCTTCAACAAGTCAGGAGCGGTCAAGCCATTACCTGGCATCAAGGTCACCGCAGTGCAGGCCGAACACTCCTCGCTGCTGGTCCTGCCAAACGCCACGACGAATAAGCCCGAGTCCCACGCCGCTGGCGAGGCCATGGGCTACATCATTGAGCTCGAAAATGGCTTCAAGATCTGGCATATGGGTGATACCGGGTTGTTTGGCGATATGAAGTTTATTGCTGATCATTACAAACCCGATCTGGTGTTGCTGCCAATTGGTGGCAATTTCACCATGGGACCTGAGGATGCAGCCTTTGCACTCAAGACCTGGATCAAACCCAAAATGGTCATCCCCATGCACTACAACTCGAATCCGTTAACCCCGGGTACCCTAGCTGAATTCCAGGCGGCCATGAAAGGCAGCACAATCAAGGTCATCCCGATGACAGAGGGTGAGACGGTATCGTTTAACTGATTCACACGCTTCATAAAATGAAGCGTGACTGGATCACTCAAACAAGGCGTAACCACATATAAGGCGTGAAGACACCAGTCTCCACGCCTTATTTAATTTATTAGCGGTCAGCACAGCATGCTGATTCGCCCAATGCCAGTCACCATGCTGTCATATTTTTTAGCGATGATGCTGAATGATGAAAAAAAAAATTCATTTAATTTATTTCAACGCGGGCGGCGGCCATCGCTCGGCTGCTCTCGCATTAGAAGAACAGATTCTTGCTGAAAAGCTGCCCTGGCAAGTCACTTTAGTGAATCTTTTCGAGGTCATTGATCCAGAAGGAAGTTTTCGAAAACTCACAGGACTCGCCCCAGAGGATCTCTACAACAACCGGCTTAAACGCGGCTGGACGCTGGGTCTGTCAACAGAGCTCAAAGTGTTCCAGGCAATGATCCGGATGAGCCATGCCACGCTGCTGCGCAAACTCGAAAACTATTGGGAAAGCAATCCCACCGACCTCGTTGTCTCCCTGATTCCAAACTTCAATAAAGTTCTGTGCCAGTCGGTGCACAACGTATTAAGAGATGTTCCGTTTTTAACGGTCCTCACAGATATGGCGGACTACCCGCCACACTTCTGGATCGAACCTGATCTTGATCAACACATTGTCTGCGGTACCAGGCAGGCAGCCGAGCAGGCACAGGCCGCAGGCTACTCTGATGCACAAATTTTTAAAACATCTGGAATGATTCTAAAACCAGCCTTTCACCAACCGCTCAATATTGATCGCAACCAAGAACTCGGCAAACTAGGACTCGACCCGGACCAGCCCACGGGAGTCGTGATGTTTGGCGGGCACGGTTCGGCGGATATGCTGCGCATTGCCAAAGCGCTTCCAGATTTTCAGCTGATCCACTTATGTGGGCACAACACCCTGCTTATCAAAAAACTCCAAAAACTGGAGACCTCAGCAAAACATGTTGCCATCGGTTTTACAACCAGCATCGCGCAATATCTCAGTCTCGGTCATTTTTTTATCGGAAAACCCGGACCCGGCAGCATGACAGAAGCCATCCAGATGGGGCTTCCTGTTATCACCATCAAAAACGCCTGGACAATGCCACAGGAACGATTTAATGCGACATGGATAGTAGAAAACGGTGTTGGGATCGTCGTGCCATCACTGCGCAAAATACGCAATAGCGTGCTTGAACTAATGGAACACCTGCCTGAATATCGCGCATCAGTCGATAGAATTCAGAATCGCGCTGTATTCGAAGTGGTTGATATCTTTGCCAGACAGCTCAATCAGGAAAACAAAATTTCTCTTGATTTTTCGATGGCACACAACTCTTGATACTCAGGCGCATTTTGGACAAAAGTTTCAAAATTCAAATGCTGCGTACCAGATTGATCGGAGCCATTCTGCTGGTGAAGGGAATGTCCGAATAAACGCTCGATCTGGCTTGCACGCCATTGCGCATAAACACTCTGAACAAAATTATTCCAGTCGTCCTCTGTGGCGTAGGCCAC
>CANBUF010000095.1 GCA_947372575.1 Alcaligenaceae bacterium
CTGTGAGGTTACACCAAACGAATCAAACACCGCCTCAAACTTCGCACGATCGAGACCTTGCGTGACCACCCAGGCACTGATTTCTGCCTTGGTAAACAGTTTCTTTTTTTCTTCATGAATCGCCTGGAATACCTTTGCGTGCAGATCCAGCCGGTTCATCGCCTCAAGCGCATAAAACAATTGCTGCATGGGTTTCATGCTGGCATTAAAAGCGACTGGCACTGATTTGACGATGACATTGGCGGGCAAAGTCTTGGTCCACTTTTCAAATAAGGGCTCAAGCACTGCACAATGCGGACAGGCGTAGGAAAAGAACTCCAGGACTTCAATCTTTCCTGGCTCAGTGGGTTGAGCAGGATTGATTTCGAAATATTTAGCCTTGGCTGCAGGGGCGCCCTGCGTCATGCCTGCTGGAGCAAAAAACATAGCGGCTGCTGCAGCCATTGCACCCAATACGCGTGAAAACGATAGAAAGCTCATTGTTGCCCTACCTTCAGTTGATTTTTAGATACTCTTGAAAACAGATGCGATGGCATCACTCAGTCCTGCACAAAACCTACGGTCTACTGACGCATGACAGCCGTCGGTATTTTTTCTTCACCGAGGCGTGCGCGCGTTTTATTCATTTCATCAATTTTCGTAAAAGGTCCGACACGCACCCGGTTGAACTGAACGCCATTGACTTCAGCACGCTGTATGTCAACAGGCATTCCCATCAGGATAATTCTTGCGCGTAAGGTTTCTGCATCCTCAAGCACTTTAAACGAACCGACTTGTAAATAATAAGGCGCACCTGTTGTGGCCTGGCTGCTATTGCCGGCAGCAGGTGTTTCTGAGCGTGCCTCACTTTTAGGTGTGACATTTACCGACTTCGGGGGTGGCAAGGCCACAGGGGCCTTGCTGGACGAAGGTGCGCTAGCGGGTGGTGTTGCAGGAGTAGTTGGGGTGAGCGTCGCAATCAGTGCACCCAGGTCATCACTGGCTTGTGCTGGAGGGGATTGCCGGCTACTCGACTCTGCGGGCGCTTGCGCACCAGCATCAGGATTTAACGGCGCTCCGGCAGCCACATCCCGATTACCCAGTCCCGCATTCGGATCGGGGGCATTCCCTGGACTAGTGCCGGCAGGCGCATCAGGTGAACGGCTCGCTTTATCCAGAAAAGGTGATGGCGCCTTCACAACGTAGTAGGCCACGCCAGCAGCTACCATCAGACCAATCAACAGGCCTGCCAGCACACCATACAAGGTACTGCCACCACCGGAGGATTTATGCCTGGCCATTATTTTCCTTACATCCGTTCGGGGGCTGAAACCCCCAGCAATTCAAGACCATTTGCCAATACCTGACGTGTCGCATCGGCCAGACGTAACCTGGCGAGCTTAAGCGCCTGATCATCCACCAGTACACGCTCGGCGTTATACCAGGAGTGAAAATCAGCGGCACAATCACGTAACCAGAAAGCAACCAGATGGGGAGAAAGCTCCTGTGCCGCCTGAGACACGAGTGTCGGAAATTCCGCGAGTCGTTGCATCAATGCAAGCTCGGTCGGTGCGGTTAAGCAATCAAGCTGCGCGCCATCTCGCTGTGCCTGATCCAGACCTGCCTGAGTAATCATCGAACAGATCCGTGCGTGTGCATACTGGATGTAATAGACAGGATTTTCTTCTGTCTTGGCGCGCGCCAGATCCACATCAAAAACAAATTCCGTATCTGCTCGGCGCTGGATCAAAAAGAAGCGCACTGCATCGCGTCCGACCCACTCAATCAAATCACTCAAGGTGACATAACTGCCAGCACGCTTTGAAATCTTGACCTCTTCGCCGCCCCGCATGACCTTAACCATTTTGTGCAGGATATAAGAGGGGTAATCAGCGGGAATGCCGATATCCAATGCCTGTAATCCTGCGCGAACGCGCGCCACGGTTCCGTGATGGTCGCTACCCTGAATATTGATTGCGCTGGTAAAGCCACGCTGCCATTTGGTCACGTGATAGGCAATATCAGGCACAAAATAGGTGTAGCCCCCCTCGGACTTGCGCATCACACGGTCTTTATCATCACCCGTGCCAAGCTCCGTCGTACGCAACCACAGCGCACCTTCGCTCTCGTACGTATGACCACTCACCACCAGTTTGCTGACGGTGTCTTCTACCCGCCCTGAGGTGTAGAGCGAACTTTCAAGATAGTAATGATCAAATGCCAGCCCAAACGCCTGGAGATCCAGATCCTGTTCACGCCGCAAATAAGCAACGGCAAATCTCCTGACACAATCCAGGTCCTCAATATCGCGATTAGCGAGTACCGGCTCACCGTCGCTCGCGCTCACCGTTTTACCGGCAGCAAAATCCACGGCAATATCCTGGATGTAATCACCTTTATAACCATCTGCGGGCCACTCTGGGCTCTCGGGTGTCAAGCCCCGGGCGCGAGCCTGGACGCTGATTGCCAGGTTGTGAATCTGATTGCCTGCGTCGTTGTAATAAAACTCGCGGCTGACTTCAAAGCCGCTGGCATCAAACAACCGGCAGAGCGCATCGCCCAAGGCAGCCTGTCGCGCATGACCTACGTGCAACGGACCGGTTGGATTCGCCGAGACAAACTCCACCAGGACTTTTTCGTCTTTACGTGGCGCGCGGCCATAGGCCTCACGTTGCTTGGTGATCGCAGGAAGCACGGCACTGCGCGCCGCATGCGTCAGACGAAAGTTTATGAATCCAGGACCCGCCAGCTCTGCACTGGCGATGATGGTGCGCGCATGGTCATTGGCCATCAGCGCATCCATGATGGCTTGCGCCAGCTCGCGGGGATTTCGTTTGGCTGGCTTGGCCAGTTGCATTGCGACGTTCGTCGCCAAATCACCATGCGTGGCGATTTTGGGTCGCTCAAGGACGATATTTGGCGCCGCTTCGGGCAGTATGCTGGCCACGGCGGTCTGCAAGCAGGTAATGAGAGTGTGATATTGCTCGGGGAGCATGGGCTTAAAAACGACGGTTTGAAGCCCCAAATCATAGCCTGAATTAGGGCCGGCCCGGGCGGGCCTACCAGATAAACCCCATTGAATCCCTCAGCCACCCGGCATAGCCAGACATATCCACCAGACCCACGGCATCAGGACCCGCCAATGCGGGGTGCGGCTGCCGTGCAATCAAGGACTCCACCTCACGGCGAACCTGTGCACCCAGCGTCGGCAGTTCAGCCTGGTAATTCACCCATTTTGTCCCATCTGCACGATTAACCCGCCTGTCCCCATTTTGAATTTTGCGAGAAAAAATCGCACGTTCATCATGCACGATCGGCGCATTGATGCGCTCACGCTCTGCGCGCGAAGACAAACTCAGACCTGCAGCATCGGCTTGCCACTGCATCCACGCGAGCGCAACCTGCGACAAATCCCCTGGCGTCGAGCCTGGCGAGGCCTGTGCCGTGAGATACCCCCCGCCAATATCCGCGTGGGCGCCGACAAACGCACGCTCGACCACATTCGAAGACTGTGCAGCAGAAGTCAAGGGGAACAACCAGCGATGCTCATGCAAGGCCACCGCATGCGAGACCCATTTCCACGCAGGCGAGACCTCAAGGTTAAATGCAGCATTGCCTGCACCCAGCACATTGAATTGCGCCACCGTATCAAACAATCCCATAAAGCGCGTATCCACGCAGGTTGACACGACTCCGTGCATGGGATGGTGCGACCAGAATCTCCCCTCCTTCACATGTTCAACCACACGATTACCAAAGTGCCGCGCCAGTGCCGCACCGCGCGAGAACCCCACAATGTCGATCGGGACAGGACGACTGTGATCCTGCAACGTTGCAAAGGCATTGAGCAGCCGCTCCCACTGTTGATCCACGCGCGCACCACCCGACCAGGCAATTGCCGCATCCGTATGGCTGTGTGCCGGCGACATATCTGCATCACCTGCAGGACCCGGAATGTAATGCACCGGACCATCCGCATAGGCTTTGGCAAACAGCCATACATTTGTCAGCGATGACGGCTGGTTGCCCGTGCCATCAAACGCGAACAGCATGAGTCCCAGCGGGTCTGCGTGTCTGCGAGGCTGTTGATCGGCATAACCATAAAGACTGTTCCCCGGCACGGGACCCAGTGGGTCCGGCTCGAGATAATGCCCCCACTGCGGGTCGTAGGTTCGCTGGTAATTCTCATGCCATCCCGTCAAAGGGTCGACGATCTGGCCCGGCAACCTGAGCGGCATCGACAAATCTCCTCGCTCACTTATCAGGGCACCCAAAGGACTGAACTGCCCCTGCCACCTGATCCGCCGCCGGTCATCCGTCACCATGCGCGGCAAGCCCATTGCATCGGTGTGGATCATGTACAGATCACGCCCCTGTTCAATGACCGCAACGGGGACATGGTGTGCGTAGATATAACGCTGCCTGACCTGCATCTTCGTACCCGTCACGCTCGCTTGCGCGACGACCTGATGCTGATCAAATAAATAATGCGTACGCTCATGTCCTGCGTCACGACGAATGCGCTCACCAAACGCATTATGGGTATAGCGCAATGCTGCCCGCACTGGATTCACTCCATCGGACACCTGCCGGACCTCGCTTAAACGTCGTTGCGCGTTGTAGTGCAAGATCTGGTCTGCGATCCGTGTCGGCAAACCACTTGCATCGCGCTCGATACGCGAGACCTGCTCGGTCGTACCCGACACGTCGCGGGCCTCTTGCCGTCTTGCGGCAGCGCCCGTCGCAAACCACCCCAGCTGCGTTGTCGAAACATTCCACCCTTGATCAGCCTGCCCACCAGGATGCTTAATTGCCCAACGATAGGCAGAAAGACGCCCCAAGGCATCGTAGCGATAACGCAAAGTCTCGCGCGCGCCACCGACCTGAAGCTGCTCAGAAAAAATAGACGGGGTTGAACCATAGGCAATCTCTTGGTGAAATAAAGGCCAACGCAACCCAGGTTGATACACCATCAAGTGCTGCAATCCTGAGAGCCCCATGCGGGCTGCAGTGACCAGGCCATTACCGTGACGAATACCTGCCTCGATACTTTCAAAAACAGTATGTCTACGACCAGCTAGATCTTCCCAATGTATGGCCCGTAACCGTTGTCCCGACCACTTGTAATGTAAAGCGCCACCTTCAGGCAGCGCATGATACGTACGATGACCATCCTGGTCATAACGGAATCGTTCACGATAACGCCAACGTCCATTTTGCTCTTGTATGGGTCGCGAGATCTCGCGCTCTCGAATCAACCCATCCAACCCGTGATTACGTACGTAGCGCAGAATCTGTTGTTCTTCAGGATGATCAATGATCGCCGGATAGACACCTCGCCAGGCAATCTGCGTGGCGACAGGCATCGCATCAGGCGAGGTCGCACGCATCGAACTCACACGTCCGTGACGATCTCGATCCCACTGCCAGATCGTCTGATCTGCAAAGCGGCGAGTCAATGTTGAAGACGCCTTATGCCAGGACTCGCGACCTACACCACGTGCTTGCCAGTCAGTCATTGCACCCTCTGGATCAAAGGTCATGCTAAGCCCCGGCCATCCTGAAAGATCAGCTTGGATCATGCGTATGCGAGCGTACTGATCACGCGTGACGCTCAACCCCAACTGTGCATCCGTCCAGACAATATCGGTACGGCGATGGCCCTGCCCGGGTGCGCCCGGGATAAAAGCCACGGCGCGTCCCGTCGCGTCATACTCCCAGCTATGCGTCCTTATCAATGTTTGATCACGTGCGATTGAAATCCCTGTAAGCGCCTGCGCATGACCCGATTGCAGCTGTGGTTCGTATTGATACAGTTTGCGTATGTCATCGGGTCGAGTCACCGTCGTCAGCCGCATCATGTTTTGTTTTCCCTGCTCCACAAAATCATGCGCATAGCGAAACACACCGTATCGGGTATGCACAGCGGTTACACGCGCAAAGCCCGTGTCTTGCCGATACACAAACTTGAGTGCATCCCCACTCGGAGGTTGATTGTCAGACGGTGCTATTGCTGACACCGCATCAACCTGGCCCGCAGCGTCATCGACAACCTGATCAATCTCCCCGTACAACACGCCAGGCTGGCGATGACGCTGAATCAGGAGAGATCGGTTGTGCCCAAGAATGATCTGCGTCAGACGCCCTGCATGATCGAATATCAGTTGCCGTCCGGTTGGCCATTTCCATCGCCACGACGGCCCCTCTCGACTGAGCACACCACGCATGGGCGCACGCGATATACAGCGCTCACGTTCGCAATCAAAACTGAATCTGCTTGCATCGGCCTGAATCACTTGTACGTTGTCGCCCCTTACGTAGAGTCGCGTGTCGTAGGACCAAGTCCAACCTCGTCCCAGAGGACTTTGCCGTGGATCCATCGCGTTGTAATGTCTGACCAGTTCGAGCGCAGAGCCCATGTACCCTGGCATATCCGTCTCGCGCTGATATTTATTGCCACTGCGTCGATCGACGGGATTGCCCATCCCATGATCTGCATCAGGCGTACCTGCCCCCAGCGTCGCCACACCACCCTGTGCGCAAGGTGCGCCCATCTGGGTCGCCTGGCATGTCAGGGCAGGCTTAGGCGTGGGTTGAGCCTCCTGAGTCGCCGCAATCGACAGACGCTTGCTTGTCTCTGATTGCTGCTGAAAAAATGGCGCGGGACTGCTGTTTTGAGGTAAAGAAAGTGAACCACCGACCAAACTCACGATTAAAATCAATACATCGCTTAAAAAATCTTTCATCGGTGATACACCTCGTGCACAAAGCGGTAAGCTTGCAAGAGGTCGCGGTTCATCGCAATCACCTGTGAAGCAATTTGTCCAGTGAGGAAAATACGATGCTAGTCACCTTCAGCAGCAAGGCCGGCGCAGATATCCTGATGCTTTCGCAACACGCAAAACCCATCCTGCGGATTGCAGGAAAAGACATCGAAAAAGAAATCCCCGTACGCGGCGTATTTACACCTGAGCAGCTAGGTCAAGCCATTCAAGCACTCGATCAAGCA
>CANBUF010000096.1 GCA_947372575.1 Alcaligenaceae bacterium
TTTATCCAGCAACGGCGGGGTTTGAAGATGAGACGGGCCAGTCCGGCGGTCAAGGCTACAACCTGAATCTGCCGATGTCGCACGGCGCCACCGAAGAGGTATTCTTTGAGCGCCTTGAGCAGGCTCTGTCTGCACTGAAGGATTTCAAACCAGATGCCCTGGTGCTGGCCTTAGGGTTTGATATTTATAAGGATGATCCACAGTCCAAGGTGGCCGTGACCACCGAAGGCTTTGGCCGGCTGGGCCACAAAATCGCTGCGCTGAATTTACCAACCGTCGTGGTGCAAGAAGGCGGCTACCATTTTGATAGCCTGGCTGCCAACACGGTGAGTTTTTTCACCGGGTTTTTGCAGCGTTGAGCATTGCAGGCGGACAATAGAATCAGGGCAGGCAGCTTTCGCCGCGGATCAGGTCTTCGAAGGTTTCACGCTGGCGAATCACATGGTAGTGATCGCCATCGACCATGACTTCTGCAGGACGGGGGCGACTGTTGTAGTTGCCTGCCATGACAAAGCCATAGGCGCCGGCTGATTCAATCGCAATGATGTCGCCTTCGCAGAGCGCGAGCTGACGGCCGCGCGCCAGCCAGTCTGCGCTCTCACAAACAGGCCCCACCACGTCATACAGCGTGGTCGCTGCCGTGCCAGGTACGACGGGTAATACACCGTGCCAGGCTTCATACAGAGCGGGGCGCATCAAGTCATTCATAGCGGCATCCACGATCGCAAAGTTCCTGGCCTCCGTGTGCTTGAGATATTGCACAGAGGTGAGCAGCACGCCGGCGTTGCCGACCAGTGACCGGCCGGGTTCCAGCACCAGTTGCAGGTCTGCATAGCCACGTGCCTGCAGTTGTGCAAAAACTTTATCCAGTAACACGCTTGGAGCAAGTGGTGTTTCGTCATCGTAACGAATGCCCAGGCCACCCCCCAGATCGAGATGCTTGAGTGTGATGCCCAGTCCAGCCAGCTCATCGATGAGCTTGAGCAGTTTGTCCAGCGCGTCCAGGTATGGATCGACCTCGGTGATCTGTGAGCCAATATGGCAGTCCACGCCGACCACCGCAATACCAGGCAACGAGGAGGCGAGCTGGTAGGCAGCTGGTGCGTCCTCGATGGCAATGCCAAATTTGTTTTCTTTCAGACCGGTAGAAATATAGGGATGTGTTTTAGCGTCCACATCGGGATTCACACGCAGCGATACGGGTGCGGTCATCCCAAGCTCTGTAGCTACTGCAGATAGCCGTTTGAGTTCGGGGACGGACTCCACGTTAAAACATTTCACACCGGCTTTGAGTGCGGCCTGCATTTCCCAGGCCTGCTTGCCTACCCCAGAAAAAACGATTTTTGCCGGATTCGCACCCGCTGCAAGCACGCGTGCGAGTTCGCCACCCGACACAATGTCAAAGCCACTGCCGAGCCTGGCGAATTCTTTGAGTACCGCCAGGTTTGAATTGGCTTTCATACCAAAGCACACCAACACATTATGTGTGCCAATGGCCTCAAGGTAGGACGAGAATGCTGTATCAAGCGCCGCACGTGAATAGACATAGAGTGGCGTACCCAGACGCTCACCCAGCGACTGGAGCGACACGCCTTCGGCATGCAGGACACCCTGCTTAAAGTGGAAATGGGGTGCCCCGGCGGGTGTGGGAAATTGTGTTTGAGTCGTTTGAACAGTCATGTTGGCGCGATGGGTATTCAGTGTTTTGGGCTGATCCCGGATGACAATCTTGTCTGAGGCATCCGGGAGGTGAATTTATTCAATCACAACGGGTAGAGGGACCAAGCCGAGGTCTTCCTCAAAGAAGGGCATCTCCGGGTCGTCTTCGTCCGGATAACCACCATACATTGAGTAGGGCGATGAGACAGGCTTGAATTCGGTTGGTTTGCCAGGTAAATAAAGCGGGCCTTTCCAGCCGCAGCCAGCCAGCCAGGAGGCGAGCGTCAGCATCGCTACAATGCGAACAATACTGCGGTAGTGGGTTTTGCTAATCACTGCAAACTCCCTCAAAGATGAGGATAAGGATTATGAACGAAACTGAATTTTATGCTCGGGTGCAAGCCCTTCTGGATGCAATAGAAACCCAGGCAGACCACTGGTTCGAAGTTCTGGACATTGATGTCGAAACCGCGCGCCAGGGCAATGTACTCAACCTGACGTTTGAAAATGGACATCAGGTCGTCATCAATAGTCAGGCACCTCTCCAAGAAATGTGGCTGGCGGCACGCAGTGGGGGCTTTCATTACCGGTTTGATGGCCAGCACTGGAAGGACACACGTGGTGGCGTCGACCTGCATGACGCCCTGACACAAATCTGTTCAGAAGAAACAGGACAAAAACTTCAGGTCAATCTCTGACCCAGGCAATGCGTCGCTTGACGTAGCGGGAGATCCCCGCTTATCCGGCTTAGTTGCCTGGCCCTGGACCCGTTCCCGAGCGAGTGCTTCCCCCGCCCGCGCTGTTGGTCGATCCACCCATGTTATTTAAAAAATCCCCTAATGAGTCCCTCTCAGGCAGGCCGATTTTGGAGACGGCCTGTCCGGGTGGGAATTCATTGAAATAGAAGTTTGTCCCGTCGGCAGTCAGGCCTTCGGGCATTGGAGTGCGCTTTTCTTCGGGGAATGCTTTAAGGGCATTTTGCATATAGCCCAGCCATACTGGCAGGGCTGCGCCACCACCTGTTTCTCGTGATCCGAGGGATTTAGGCGTGTCATAGCCGATCCAGGCGATGCCCACGAGTTGCGGCGTATAACCTGCGAACCAGGCATCGACTGAGTCGTTGGTGGTACCCGTTTTGCCTGCAATATCCGTGCGTTTGATGACCTGTCTGGCGCGGGCAGCCGTACCGTAGGTCGCATTGCCACGCAGCATGTCATCCATCACATAGGCAGTGCGTGCATCAATGGCGCGCGCGGCCGAGTCGCCCGCGATCACTGGTTTGGCCTGCATGATGACCTGGCCACTGGCATCGGTCACATGGTCAATCAAAAAGGGCGTGACGCGATAGCCGCCATTTGCAAATACGGAATACCCGGCTGCAAGTTGCATGGGAGTGACCGCACCGGCTCCCAGTGCCATTGGGAGCACCGCAGGATGGCGTGATTTATCAAATCCAAAGCGCGTGATGTACTCCTGGGCGTACTTGGGCCCGATGGTTTGGAGGATCCGGATGGACACCATGTTCTTGGACTTGGCGAGCGCTTCGCGCATCGAAAGCACCGGTTCGTACTGACCACCGTAGTTTTTGGGTGCCCAGGCTTTTGAGCCTGTCTGCTCTGCTGTCAGCTCAAAGGGCATGTCCGAAATCAGAGTGCCCGGTGTCAGGCCTTTTTCGAGAGATGCGGCATAGATGAATGGCTTGAAGGACGAGCCGGGTTGACGCCAGGCCTGTGTGACACGGTTGAAGTTACCGTGATAGAAGTCAAACCCACCCACCATGGCACGCAACGCACCATCCTGCGGCGTCATCGCCAGAAACGCAGACTGGACGGTCGGCATATTCAGGATTTCCCAGTAGTCGCCGTTTTTGTGCAGATAGACAACCGAGCCACGTTCAATGCGCAAATCTGCCGGCGCTTTGGGATTGAGGGCACGTTGAATGATGCCGATCGCCTTTTTGTCTTTTATCGAGATGATGTCGGTCGAACTGCGTGCGACCACGACCTCATCCGGTTTGGCTGACAGTACAACGCCAATCAGCATTTCGGTGCGGTCCGGATGCTTTTCAAACACCCCATCGAGGAATTCATCGAGTTTCGCCGGGTCTTTTTCAATGCCGGCAGGCATGTTCAGCTGCGCTTCGGGACCTGGGTAAGGCGCCCGGCGCGTGTAGTCCAATACCCCTTCGCGTAACGACTGGTAAGCCCATTCCTGATCTTTGGACTGGATCGTGGTGTAGACATTCAAACCGCGTGAATAGACGTTGTCCGGATAGACACTGATCATTAACTGGCGGGCGAGTTCGGCGACATATTCACCATGCACGGCATAACCCCCTGCTGGCGTGCCCTCGGCGGACTTCACCAGAATCGGTTGCGCAAGCGCCGTCTTGTATTCCTCATCGGTCAGATAGCCCAGTGAATGCATCCGGCCCAGGACGTAGCGCTGGCGCAATACAGCACGCGGCTTATTGGCAATCGGGTTAAAGCGTGACGGTGCTTTGGGAATGCCGGCCAGTAACGCGGCCTCGGCAGGTGTAATGTCAGCGAGTGGTTTACCCAGATAGGTCCGTGAGGCGGCCGCAAAGCCATACGCACGGTTACCGAGATAAATCTGATTCAGGTACAGCTCGAGAATCTGGTCCTTGGAGAGGCTGGCTTCGATTTTGAACGTTAGCAGCAACTCATAAAACTTACGCGAGTAGGTTTTTTCGGACGAGAGATAGAAGTTACGCGCCACCTGCATCGTGATGGTGCTGGCGCCCTGGGTTTTTTGCATGGAAATCAGGTTGGTCAGGCCTGCACGGACCACACCAAACCAGTCGATCCCACCATGCTGATAAAACCGGTCATCTTCTGCCGAAAGGACGGCGGATTTCATGACATCGGGAATCTCATTAAAGCGCAGCACATTGCGTCGTTCTTCGCCAAATTCACCGAGCAGCACTTTGTCAGCGGTGAAAATACGCAACGGTACACGGGGCCGATAATCCGTCATGGCGTTCAGGTCGGGCAGATTGGGCCACGCCAGGGCAAACGCCATCCCGATTAGCAGCGCGGCACAGGCCGCCAGACCTGCACCGAGAATCGTCAGTTTGAGGAAAAAGCGGACCAGGCGAGAACCCGACGGCTGACTTTCGTCCAGATCGTCGTAGTTATCCTGGTCATCATGGTTTCTAGTAAATTTGCTCATTGCGCGTCATTTTAAAGGTTTTATTCCGGTCAATGGGATAATGTCGGTATGAATAACGTGTTGACGCCCGGGTCGCCCATCTCAAGCGACAAAATTAAAGAAACCGATACTCGCCAGCCCTCTGCGCAGCCGAGTGTGCCGCTGCATGTGTTGCCGCATGATCTGCCGATCTTTTTAGTTGGCATGATGGGTGCCGGCAAAACGACCATAGGCAAAGGCCTGGCCCGTGCCCTGCGGCGTGATTTTGTGGATCTGGATCACGAACTTGAGGCCCGCTGCGGGGTGCGCATTCCTGTGATCTTCGAAATCGAGGGCGAACAGGGTTTTCGCAAGCGCGAATGCCAGGTGCTCAATGAGTGCACCATCCGACCCAATATCGTGATGGCCACGGGTGGCGGCGCTGTACTGGCCTCCGAAAACCGCCAGGCCCTGCGAGACCGGGGCGTCGTCGTCTATCTACGTGCCAGTGTCGAAGAGCTCTACCGCCGCACCAGCCGTGACCGTAATCGTCCGTTGCTGGCCACACCCGATCCCAAGGGTACGCTGCGCAATTTGCTGGCGCTGCGCGAACCGCTGTATAGCGAGATTGCTGATGTGGTGATCGACACAGGCACAGTTTCAGTTGCCCAACTCGTCGCCCAGCTCATCGAGCAGCTCAAGCACACCCATAAAACCCTCGACCCGCTGGCCGAACCCTACACCCAGCAGCTCTTTGTCCCGTTTGTCCAGCCACCGGTCCCAGCTGTGGATCCCGATACGCCTCCACATTCCTAATCTTGAGTTCAGGTAGTCACCCCATATGATGCAAACCTCCGTGATCCCCTCCGTCGCATCGACAGTGAATGTTGCAACACCAGGCGGCGAGTACCCGATTCATATTGCACCAGGCAGGCTGGACGCGCTGGCTCAGAGTATTCCCGATGACACAACCACGATTGTGGTCGTGACCAATCCGGTTGTACATGCCCTGATGGGTGAGCGTGTTATTCATGAGTTGACCAAAACAGGCCGACCCTTGATGACGGTCATGTTGCCTGATGGTGAGGCCCATAAGAATCTCGAAACGCTGAACCAGATTTTTGATGCCATGCTGGGGGCGCAACTGGATCGGCGCTGCGTGGTGGTGGCGCTGGGCGGAGGGGTGATCGGCGATATGGCGGGCTTTGCTGCTGCGGTCTATATGCGCGGCGTGCGTTTTGTCCAGGTACCCACCACGCTGCTTGCGCAGGTGGACTCGTCAGTCGGTGGCAAAACAGCTGTGAATCATCCGATGGGTAAAAACATGCTCGGTGCGTTTTATCAGCCGATCGCCGTTGAAATCGATACCGATGTACTCAACACCTTGCCTGACCGCGAAATGTCCGCAGGACTGGCAGAGGTCATTAAATACGGACTGATTCTGGACCCCGAGTTTTTTGCCTGGTGTGAAACCCATGCAGCCGGTCTGCGCGCACGTGATCCCGCGTTACTGGCCATCGCGATTCGCCGGTCCTGCGAGTTCAAGGCCTGGGTAGTATCGCAGGATGAACGCGAGACAGGGATGCGTGCCATTTTGAATCTGGGCCACACCTTTGGTCACGCGATTGAGGCGGGCATGGGTTATGGGCACTGGTTGCATGGCGAAGCGGTCGGTTGCGGCATGCTGATGGCCGCTGACTTGTCAGCAGAGCTGCTGGGCTTTGCGCCAACCGATGTCGAACGAGTGCGTGCGCTGGTGCAGGCAATTGGTTGTCCGGTCCAGGGACCGCGACTGGGCGGTGTCGAGCAGTGGATGTCGCTCATGCGTGGTGACAAAAAAACCGAGGCAGGCGAAATCACCTTTGTATTGATGCCGCGCATTGGAGAGGCGATCCGCAGCAAGGCGCCGGCCGAGATGGTCGCGCGGGTTATTTTGCGCAACACAGCTTAAAGGTTTTGCTATGCACGAACTTGCCGCCTATGCCTTACATGCCGAACAGAGTCGCGGCCGTCGCTATGCCGAGCCCGCGCCAGGCAACCGCAGTGAATTTCAGCGCGACCGGGATCGCATCGTGCATGCGAGCGCTTTTCGCAGACTCGAATACAAGACGCAGGTTTTCATCAATCATGAAGGTGATCTGTTTCGCACCAGACTGACGCATTCCCTT
>CANBUF010000097.1 GCA_947372575.1 Alcaligenaceae bacterium
CCGGGCGATGGGTTTCTTCGGGCAGATTAGCCAGTCCATAGCGTCTGAGTATGCGTCCAAAGATCGGCCAGGAGGTCAGTACTGCCAGAGGAATGGCTAAGGCCAGACCACCAAATAGGACAACGGCATAAGGCAGCAACTCAGGGTGGCGAATACCCAGCAGGCAGAGCAGGGCAAAACCTAGGAGTGTGTGCGGCCAGAATTGTCGGATAGCAGCATCCAGTGGGACTGAGTGGTCATCTCTCGTCTGGCCACCCCAACCGGTTTTTTTGCCGAATAGCAGTCCGGCTAAAAAGATGGTGTGATTAAGCCAGGTAATCGGCGTCATCAATACTGACAGGATCATTTCGAGCGTAAAGCCAAGACTAAAGCGTAGCGCCCCACCAAACGATTGTCGCTGATCTGCTCTGAGTAATACGTCGATTGCGCCTGCGATCTTTGGCAGGTACCACATCAGTAGTGCCAGGATAAACAGGGCCGTACCTGAATCGTGATGCATAAACGCACTGGGTGTTGGGGAGAACGCAAGCATGATGCTGCCAAGTGTCAGTAAGCAGATCCAGGCGGGAGACCCGAGGAACATGAACACCGCATTGACGAGCTGAAAGCGACTGACGGGTTTGAGTCCTGGCATCGCGAGTAAATGCACATATTGCATGTTGCCTTCACACCAGCGCAGATCGCGCCGGATGTATTCGATCAGTGTGGGAGGATTTTCTTCCCAGCTTTCATCTTCTGCCGGAAGTACACGCACATCAAAGCCTGCGCGGCGCATCAGAACGGCCTCGATCTGGTCATGGCTCAGAATGTAGTGGCTGTGTCCATGACGATCCGTAAACGTCGGTAGCTCGCAATCAGTGATGAAGGGTGCCAGCCGTATAGCAGCATTGTGTCCCCAATAAGGACCACAATCGCCTTGCCACCATGCCGTGCCGATCGTGTAGGAGCGCATACCCAGGCGCATCCCAAACTGAAAAAGTCTTGTAAAGCCGCTGGTCGTTGGCATCCCGACGACGAGCCCCTGCAAAATGCCAAGCGTTGGGTTCGCCTGCATGATGCGCACGAGTCGCAAAATAGCCCCACCGGTCATAAAGCTGTCTGCATCAAGCGTGATCGCTACATCATGGTTGGCGCCCCAGCGCGTACAAAAATCGGCGATGTTGCCGGCCTTGTATCCCGCATTGTCGGTTCGTCGCCGATAGGTGAGTGCAAGGCGGCCCTCCCAGGCTTGTGCCAATTCATCAAAACATGTCTGCTCGTGCAGCGCGTGCTGCGCATCATTGGTATCACTCAAGACATAGACATGCATGTGTTCGGCGATCCCAGGTGTCGCGAGTCCTTGCATGGTGGCGGTGAGGTTACGGATCAGACGCTCGGGACTTTCGTTGCGAATACACAGCAAAATTGCTGTCGAGCAGGTGATCGGCCCATGCGGATCGATTCCACTTGCGATTGGAATGACAGCGGCGATGGGGTCTTTTACAAATCGCCAGATCACGAAACCGATGCTTGCGTTCCAGAAGCCCGTGGTCATCCAGGGTAGTGTGATGCTAAATAAAACTAGCATGATGATCCCACCCACACTTAAATGATCGAAACGCAGCGCAGTGGCCATGAGTTCGAGCATCCCGATCATGGAGGCGATGACAAGTGCTCCAAAAAGGATGCGCCGTCTTCGCATGCCTGTGGAACTTGGGGACGCACGATTACTTCCGGGTGGATTCATTTTTGAACGATTCTGGATGGGTTTTACGTTGTGTTCCTGATGCGCTCATCTATACTGGATGCATCTCCCCGCAGTATAGGGCAGAGCCAATTTTATTTAGCAAACCTCCCGGATTTCCAAGTGGTCAACTATCAGAACGATCCCAACGCTGCCTTGCCTGCCCAGTGCCAGGCGCTTTGGTATACCGCACCAGGCCAGGCGCAGATTCTTGGCGAAAGTATTGCCGCACCAGGTCGTGACGAGGTTCGCGTCTGCGCCTTGACGGGGGCGCTCAGCCGTGGCACAGAGTCGCTCATCTGGAGTGGCCGGGTGCCTCCTGCAGAGTTCGATCGCATGCGTGCACCATTTATGGGCGGTGAGTTCCCCTTCCCGGTGAAATATGGCTATGCCACGGTGGGGCGTGTGCAATGCGGTCCCGCCGAACTGGTGGGTAAGCAAGTCTTTAGTCTGACACCTCACCAGACCCTTTTCAATATTGCGACATCCGCGGTGATCCCTTTGCCTGCGAATGTGCCGGCCGAGCGTGCGGTACTGGCTGCGAACATGGAGACGGCACTCAATGCCGTCTGGGACGCAATGCCGGGTCCTGCCGATCGCATTGCGATTGTGGGCGGTGGTGTGGTGGGCATGCTGGTGGCTTACTTGTGTGGACATCTGCCTGGTGCCGATGTGACGCTGGTGGATGTGAATGCAGACCGTGCACCGATCGCGCTCAGCCTGGGTCTGAAATTCGCCACGCCTGAACAGGCTCCGTTAGATTGCGATCTCGTGGTGCATTGCAGTGGTGCACCGCAGGGGCTGACCACAGCGCTCTCGCTTGCTGGTGAAGAGGCGAGCGTCATTGAAATGAGCTGGTATGGTGATCGCGTCGTTTCGGTTCCGCTGGGTGGCGCGTTTCATAGCCGGCAATTGCGCCTCCAGTCCAGTCAGGTGGGGCATATTTCTTCTGCACGACGCCCGCGCTGGACGTATCAGCGACGGCTGACTGCTGCACTGGGTTTGCTTGCGGATCCGCGACTTGATGTGCTGATTGCTCCGCCCGTTGCCTTTAAAGATTTGCCTGCACGTCTGCCTGATATTCTCGGGCCTGCAAGCCGCACGCTTTGCCAATTGATTCAATACGTTTAAACCTTCCGATCGTTTGATACGACGGATTACTGAGGAAATTCCATGTTTACAGTTGAAGTTCGTGATCACATCATGATTGCCCATTCCTTTCGTGGCGAGGTCTTTGGGCCGGCACAGGCATTGCATGGTGCGACCTTTGTGGTGGATGCGGCCTTTATTTCAAAGACCCTTGATGTCAACGGTATCGTGATCGATATTGGTCGTGCCATGGATATCCTCAAAGCAGTGCTCAAGCCGTTGAATTATTCCAACCTCGATGAGCGCGAAGAATTCAAAGGTCAAAACACGACGACTGAATTTTTAACCAAATATATTTTTGACGCGCTGGCCAAGGCTGCACGTGAAAATGCACTTGGCCGTGATGGTCAGGAACTCCATGCGATTCGTGTGACGATTTCAGAGTCTCATGTTGCGCGTGCCTGGTATGAGGCGGCGATTTGGTGATTATGTTTCAGCGCTTATCAGCATCGACGTGGACCAGACTCAATTGAAGCGTATTGTTTTTGCTTTTCCCGGGGACCTTGATACACCGACTGGTGGCTACATCTACGATCGGCGCATCATTGCAGGGCTTGAAGCCCTCGGCTGGACTATCGATCGGCTCAGTCTTGGCGATGGTTTTCCCTGGCCAAGTGCAGCACAGGTTGATTTTGCACAACGGGTCTTGCTTGATATTCCTACCGATTGCCCTGTCGTGATTGATGGCCTGGCGTTTGCTGTGATTCCTGAGCTCGCACAACGTTTGTCTGCGCGCCATCCTTTGATTGCTCTGGTGCATCATCCACTTGCGCTAGAGTCAGGTCTTACTGCACAGCAGGTCCAGATACTCCGGGTAAGCGAAATCGCAGCGCTCACCCATGCGCGACATGTGATCGTGACGAGCCCTGCAACGGCCAAAGGCCTGAGCGCCGATTTTGGCGTTCAAGCTTCCCGCATTTCGGTCGTCTGTCCTGGCACCGATCGTGCACAGCTTGCGCGCGGCAGCCAGGAGCAATCGCTGCACCTGTTGTCAGTGGGTTCGATTGTGTCGCGTAAAGGTTTTGATATTCTGATTGCTGCGCTGGCAACTCTTACGGATTTACCCTGGCAATTGTCGATTGCCGGGGATCGCACGCGTGATGCGGTTGCTTCTGCGCAGCTGGATCGGGATATTGATCGCTTTGATCTGGCTGGGCGAATCAGCTTGCTGGGCGCAGTCAGCGCCGAGGTGCTCGAGTCACTGTATATGCAAGCCGATTTGTTTGTATTGGCCTCGCGCTTTGAGGGCTATGGCATGGCCTTTGCCGAAGCGCTTGCACATGGTTTGCCGGTAGTCGGCACCACTGCAGGTGCGATTCCGGATACCGTGCCGCCTGGCGCAGGTGTTCTCGTCGCGCCAAACGATGTCCCACAGCTCGCGCAGGCGTTGCGTCAAATCATGACAGACCCGGTATGCAGGGCGCAGTTGTCCCGCGGCGCGTTGCAGGCGGCGCACGTCCAACCTACCTGGCAGAATAGTGCAACTGAATTTTCAAAGATTCTTGGGCTGTTTGTTTAGCGCAGACAGATCACAATCAAACAAGACCTCGTTGTCCAGTTTGTGGGTATGCACCACTAGTCTGTCTGCCTGATCCATGTGTTCGATCGCTGGCAGTGTAAAACCGGGCCGGCCAGATCCCATGATGATGGGGGCAACGATGACGTGCAGACGATCCAGGCATCCGGCCGCCATGAATCTTGAGACCGTATCGGCGCCTCCTTCGATCAGAATTCTGTGCAGTCCCAGACTCGCCAGGCCTTCGAGAATGCTTGTCGGTGAAATTTTCCCATCGACCACTGGCAGGTACAGGATCTCGACCCCGGATGGCGCCCTGTAGGGTTGTCCGACTTCTGTAATGATGATTCGGCGGGCACCGTCGTCATTGAACATCCTGGCATTCTTACCCAGTCTGTTTTTAGGATCAATGACTACGCGTGCAGGATGCTGTCCAGATACCAGTCGAACAGTAAGCAAGGGATCATCGGCGATCGCCGTACCCACACCTACGACGACCGCATCGACCAGTGCACGCAATCGATGCAGGTGCGTCAGACCGGGTGTGCCATTGATGTACTTAGACTGCCCGGTGATGGTGGCAATTCGACCATCGATGGTCTGACCGATTTGGCCCACCACCATGCGCTCGTGGGTTGGTCTCGGGCGCAACGGCCCAAAAATCTCTGCCCATGCGTCAGGTAGCGCGCGCAACGGATCGGCAAACGCAAGCAAGAGCGCCTCCCACTGTCCCTGCTGTGGCTCGGAATGGGATAAAGAGTCAGGCATAGATGCAGCGGGGTTGATCCCGATCGAAATGACCATTGGGCGCTTTTAAGAAAAAAGAAGTAGGAAATTTAGGTATTTACCCTGTTACTTTACAGCACGGTGGCATAATGCAAATGTTTAATTCACGTCATAAAGAAAAGCTTTTTATGTAGTGTATGCCTGGCATGCATGCACAAACAAATTCATGCTTTTCAGGCTGATATTCTTCCTTGGCACGCAGTACTCATTAATGTTTAGAAAATCGGCAGAAGACTCAATGTCAGATACCCTCATTCAAGTAGATCGTGCAATTTCCGAGTTGCGCCGTGGTGCAACAGTGCTGGTGTGTGCCGGCGAGCATCGTGTGCTCATGCTCGCAGCTGAATCCGTAACAGAAGAAGGGGTCGCCAGATTGACGGCTCAGGCGGGCCAGAGCCCCCGACTTGTGATGACCGGGACCCGTGCCAAGGTACTTGGATTAAAAGGCAGTGGCGCCTCGACCTGTATCGTCAGTGCGCCTAATGGACTGGATCCTCACACGATTGAATTCTTAACCGATCCACTTCTTGCGCGTGTTCCAGCGCCTGATCTATTTGCCTTGACCGTAACCGATGCAGGTCGGGTCGAACAGGCATGCGTGACACTCGCCAAGCTTTCTCGTCTGCTGCCTGCTGCTGTCATTGCTTCAGTGCCTTCGACGATGACGGTGACCGATGAGACGCGGGTGCAGGTCGTTGCGATCGAAACCTACATGCACACGGCGGCGGATTCGTTGCGGTTGGTGAGTCGAGCGCGTGTACCACTCGAACATGCAGAAAACGCGCAGGTCGTGGCCTTTAGGCCGCGCGATGGCGGTATTGAACACCTGGCAATCATTGTGGGTGAACCTGATCTGACTCAGCCCGTGCTGGTTCGCATGCATTCTGAATGTTTCACTGGTGATTTGTTGGGTTCGATGCGTTGCGATTGCGGCAATCAGTTACGTGGTGCAATCTCGACCATGAGCGAGTCGGGTGGCGGAGTGCTGCTTTATCTGGCCCAAGAAGGTCGTGGAATTGGTCTGGTCAATAAGCTCCGTGCCTATCAGCTCCAGGATGCAGGCCACGATACGGTGGATGCAAATTTGCAGCTTGGTTTTGATTCGGATGAGCGTAATTATTTACCCGCTGCGCAGATGTTGCGCTTGCTGGGGATAGCTAAAGTCAGGTTGATGACCAATAATCCCACCAAGCTTGAGGCACTGGCACGTCATGGTATCGACGTTGTTGAGCGCGTCCCGCATATCTTTCCATCGAACGAGCATAACGACGGTTACTTAAAAACAAAGGCTCTAAAAAGCGGTCATATGTTCTAGCGGTTATCATTGCCAAATGAATAACTGTTACTCAACTTCAGAGACCTTTATGTCAAATACACAGAAATCTACAGCTGCGTTGTCAATGAGTCGAACGCGTAACATTCCGTTGCGAATCGCCCTTGGGGTTTTTCTGGGCTCTGCTGCAGTATTGCTCTGCGGTTGTGCGCAAGTATCGAGCGTTCAGCCCGGCACACCCGTCGCAGACGTCATCCGCAAGTTTGGCCGACCTGTTGTGACCTGCGCGCAGCCCGATGGCTCACGACGCATGGTCTGGACACAGCAGCCCGAAGGTGAAACGGCTTTTGCACTGACTGTAGGAAAAGACAGGCTGGTCGGTACTCCAGAACAGGTTCTCACCGATGATCATTTTTCAATACTCTCTAATGGTCAAGCCTGGACAGCAGAAAAAGTGCGTTGCCAGTTTGGACCACCTGCCAACATCACAGGATCCGGACTGGATCATTCCAGACAAG
>CANBUF010000098.1 GCA_947372575.1 Alcaligenaceae bacterium
ATCCCAAAGGGGCACTTTACAGTCACCGTTCCACGGTATTGCACTCCTATGCTTCTGCGCTGCCGGATTCCTTGGGTATTTCGGCACGTGACACCATCATGCCGGTTGTACCGATGTTTCATGTAAATGCCTGGGGGCTACCTTACAGCATGCCGCTGGTTGGCGCACGCATCGTGATGCCCGGTGCAAAACTTGATGGCGCTTCACTGTATGAGTTGATTGAAAAGGAACAGGTGACTTTTTCGGCTGGTGTGCCGACTATCTGGTCCGGACTGCTTGACTATGTCAAAAAGAACAATCTTTCCTTCTCGAGCTTTACGCGAACGGTGATCGGTGGCTCGACGTGCCCGCCTGCGATGATTGAAAGCCTCAGTGCTCTAGGCGTGGATGTGATTCACGCCTGGGGTATGACCGAGCTCTCGCCCTTAGGGGCACTTGCTCGGCTCAAGGCCAAGCATTCGAACATGACGCCTGATGAACAGATGCAGCTGTTGCAAAAACAAGGACGTCCACTGTACGGTGTGGATTTTAAAATTGTCGACAATGCCGGCAATGAATTGCCCCATGATGGCGTGGCTTTTGGCGATTTGATGATCAAAGCCCTCTGGGGAATAAAAAACTACTATGGCCAGGATCACTCTGCCTTGACAAACAGTTGGTTCGCCACAGGCGATGTCGCCACGATTGATGCGGACAGCTTCATGCAGATTACAGATCGCAGCAAGGATGTGATCAAGTCTGGCGGTGAATGGATCTCATCGATCGAGATCGAAAATATTGCAGTCAGTCATCCTGAGGTCCAATTTGCTGCTTGCATTGCAGCCAAACATTCCAAGTGGGATGAGCGCCCATTGCTTGTGATTCTCAAAAGAGCAAATTCAACACGCTCTGATCAAGAACTTGCCAAGGAGCTTTTAAGTTTCTTTGAAGGCAAAATTGCCAAGTGGTGGATTCCGGACGATGTCGTATTCGTTGATCAGATGCCTCTGACTGCAACGGGGAAAATGTATAAGCTGACCTTACGCGAACTTTTTAAAACTCATGTCTTGCCAACTGACTTACAGGAATTGCAATGTACCAACCTCAACGCAGGCTTGAAAATAAAGTTGTGATCGTCACGGGTGCCGGCTGTGTCGGCCCCGGCTGGGGCAATGGACGTGCGATTTCCGTGCGTTTTGCTCAGGAAGGCGCACGCGTCTTTGCCGTGGACAAAAGTGCTCAAGCCATGACAGAAACACACGAAATGATTCGTGAGTTTGGTGGCGTGTTCACCCCTTATGTGGCCGATGTGACGAATAGTCATGAGATCGAGACGCTTGTGAAAGCCTGTCTCGCTCAATATGGCGCGATCGATATCCTGGTCAATAACGTCGGGGGCCCGGCACCTGGAGGGCCCGTCACATTGAGCGAAGAAAATTTTGATGCTCAGATTGACCTGAATCTTAAGTCTGTATTTCTCATGTGCAAGTACGTGATCCCTGTGATGGAGTCAAAGGGAGCAGGCTCCATTGTCAATATTGCTTCTATTTCTGGTATTCGATTTAGTGGTGCGCCGCAAGTCGGCTATGCAGTCTCTAAAGCAGGCGTGATCCAGTTCGGTCGCGTGGTGGCTGTGGAATACGCAAAAAAGGGTATCCGGATTAATTCGATATTGCCGGGCCAGTTACACACCCCATTAGTTGACGCAGTATTGGCCAATACACAAAGTGGTGGAGATATTGAGACGCTACTGAAAAAAAGACAGGCTCGCATTCCCATGCCATTCACGGGCGATGGACGTGATACGGCCAATGCGGCACTGTTCCTCGCATCCGATGAGGCCCGCTTTATTACGGGCACAGAATTAATCGTTGATGGAGGAATGACTGCAAAGTGTGATTGAGGCGTGGGACAATACTATACGATTGATAAAAATAATATTTACAGAGACAAATGATGAACATTCAAAAATTCATTGCAACGTGGGGGCTGCTCGCCAGTCTCTTAGGTTTAAACGCGTCCGCAGCAGAGGACTTTCCGACTAAAACGATTCAGGTGATCATTCCTTTTGCCCCAGGTGATACGGACAATATGCTCAGGCCATTTCTGGACAAAATGGGCGAATTCCTAGGCCAGCCTGTCCTCCTGACTTACAAAGCAGGAGCGGGTGGCGGAGTTGGTGCCGCAATGGTTGCTACGAGCAAGCCCGATGGATACACCTTGATCGGGACGGCACAGGGTGCCATTGTCGTTGTGCCCATCTTCAATAAAGATGTTAAATATACCCCTGAATCGTTCGCACCGATTGCCTCCTTGTCAGAGGGTGGCTTCATGCTTCTGGTTGCCTCCAGCTCTCCCTGGAAGACACTGGGCGAGCTTGTCGAATACTCAAAAAAGAATCCCAAAAAAATAAACTTTACAACGTCTGGCGCAATGGGCATTACCCATTTGCTTGCTGAAGTGTTTGCCAATGAAGCGGGTGTTCAATGGACCCATATTCCAGAAAAAGGCAGTGGCCCAGCTGTCACGGCGTTGCTGGGCGGTCATGTTGAACTGACCTCCTCAGCGGTTGCTCCGGCGCTTGCACATATTCAGGCTGGTACGTTGAGGCCTCTTGCAGTCTTTGGCGAAACACGTTTAAAGGCATTTCCTGATGTCCCGACGTTTAGAGAGTTAGGCTATAAGATTGCGAGTCCTGGCTATTATGGAATTTCTGCACCCAAAGGTACTCCCAAAGAAGTGATTGATACGATCTATGCTGCAGCCAAGCATGCGACCGAAAAATATCAAACCCAGATTGCAGAGAATCTCGCCGGCTTTGGTGCCCAGATCAAGTTATTACCGCCTGAGGAATATGCACAATATCTGGACAGCCAGAAACAGCTATTTACCTCAGCCCTCAAAACATTGGATTTAAAAGATTCAGATTAATGAAGCTTCATTTCGCCAGCGTCTACACCGCTTTTTTGCAATCCTCTTTGTTTTATACCCTGAACTATCAGCCTGCTTTAGACCGGGATGACAAGAGTCGTGGCGATATGTGGTTAAAGCGTTTTGTTGCGCCAGAAACAAACGATCAAGGCCAGTCTTACCTGACCTTGCAGGCTCCCTTCGGCATCACGCTGGACGATGAAAAGCAAGAAGGACTCAACGTTGAACGATTAAGTGATAACTTAGAAACGCTCGAGACCTTGAACACTCTGGGTGAACGTGGCGTGGTGCGTGAGCGCCTTGCAGCATTTCCTGAAATGTTAGAAACAGGTTCGAAAATTTGTCTGTTTAAACGTGCAATTTTTGATCGCAGCGGCAAACTTGTGGGGGGAGGCACACGTTTGGTCGAGTATCTTTCGACCATGTCAACGGACACCTCCTGGCTCACGGTCAGCGATCAGCTCTACGCAGGAGAATCTGCAGAATATGCTGGAGGCAGCAATATGCTGTTTGAAGTGCATGCAAGTGATCTGATTGCACTGCGATACGTTACCTTTAGCGGAGCGGCGCAGGATTCACTGTTGACCTTTAAGGTCATGGATACTCAGTCACTTGATATGATTTCACATTAACAAAATATAACCAGGAGATAAAAATGATTCACGTACTCGCTGTGATTACGGCCAAGCCCGGCATGAGAGAAGACATCCTGACGCACTTTCGCGCCAACGTTGCAGCGGTCAAGGCAGAGCAAGGCTGCATCGAGTACGGTGCTGCCGTTGATGCTTCGCAAGCACCTGCGATCCAGACGCCCTGGGGTGCTGATACGTTTGTTGTCATCGAAAAATGGGAAAGCATGGATGCTTTAAAAGCACATGCTGCAGCGCCTCACATGGCAAGCTACGGCGCGAAAACAAAAGAATTTATCGCAAGCCGTATCATCCATGTGATGTCACCTGTTTAAGCCCCGCATGCGCGTAAGGGATGAATTACTCGTCCGTTACGCCAGCCTGCTTGATGATTTTGCCCCAACGTGCGAGATCGGATTGGATTAGCGCTGACATGGCTTTGGGTGTCATTTCCATGACGTCATAACCGTCAGCGTTAATCGTTTTCACGATTTCCGGGTCCTTGAGTACCGCATTGAAAGCGGGTACGAGTTTTGCCATGACTTCGTCTGGCAATCCTTTTGGTCCAACAATGCCGTACCAGATCGCGGCATCAAAGCCCGGATAGCCAGATTCATTCATTGTCGGTACATCGGGTAGCAATACGCTGCGATTCATCGAGGTCACAGCCAGGGGCTTCAAGCTTCCCGCTGATATCTGCGTGGCCGCGGAGCCCAGTGAGGAAAAAAGGAAAGGGACGTGCCCCCCCAGTAACTCCACGACAGCAGGATTGCCTCCTTTGTAAGGAACATGAGAGATCGACATGTTTTCGAGGACTTTAAGTTGTTCGCCCGCGAGGTGTCCGACACCGCCGATTCCCGAGGTGCCGTAGCCCCAGTTAGCGGGATCCTTTTTGGCCATCGCGATCAGGCCTTTTATATCTTTTGCAGGAGAGTCAGGTCGCACCAGAATCACTGTCCCACCGCCTGCAAGCATCGCGACATCCGTAAAGTCTGTCACAGGGTTGTAATTCATTTTTCGCATGTTCGGCAAAATCACCATCGGCCCCGAGTCGGTGATATGCAGCGTATAGCCGTCGGCAGGGGCTTTGGCTGTGATATCCAGGGCGATTGAGGCACCCGCGCCTGGCTTGTACTCAATGATGAATTGCTGACCAATGATTTTCGAAACACGGTCGGTAATCGGGCGAATCAGTTTATCCGCAGCGCCGCCCGGGGCATAGCCCACCAGCATTCGAATAGGCTTGTTGGGATAATCTGCCCAGGCACACGACAGGCTCGCTGCCATGAGGGCAATGCCAGCCGTGCTGCGGTGAATGATTTTTAACCATTGCATGTGTTGTCTCCGTTATTTATTTGAATTTTTGGTCGTGCATGCATAATCGCGCATGCACAATCGTGCATGAATAATTATTGTTTTGAAAAAACCTGATCGGGTTGATCCATTCCTTTAACTTCTAAGGCGTTGCCTGAGGGATCGAACACCAGAAATACTGATTGTTCACGCGGTGTGCCAATAAAGATCCGATCCGGCTCCATCGCAAATACTGCTTGAGCACTACGTAGATTTGCAAGCATGCTGTTGTAGATTGCGGTTTCAACAATGACACCGAAGTGACGTAGTGGGTAGGGATTTTTGCCAATGTTGACCGACCGATGCGAAGCCTCCTCGGGCGAGAGCTGAGCAACCAGATGGTGACCAAAGAAATCAATATCCGCACGGTCTTCAATAATGCGGGTGACGTCGCAACCCAGCACGTTGCCATAAAACGAAACGGTAGAGGGGATGTCTTTGACGGGTATGGAAATATGCAGGCAAGCTTTATTCATTTTGTTCACTTTAATGAGATAACAGTGAACACACCAGATCTGTGCTGAATCGCGAACATGAGTGTGTCTCCTCGGGCCTGGCATTTACCGGGCGAACTTTTCGCTCTTGGTATGATTGTGCCAGCTGGCCTGCATATCTTTGCAGGTCCTGCCGTGATCTTAACTTAAACTGCTGAGGGCAAGAATAGCTTGTCATAGGCGGCCAGCAAGGTCTGGTGCATGGGGCTGCCTTGCATATCGACGCCAAGGGTCTCGAGACCAAAGAATTTTTCTGAGCGTGAGATCAAGGCCTGCGCCTGCCGCATCGTCTCAGCACCAAACATCAGGGTCAACGCACGCAGATAGGGCTTGGTATCGTCGAGGTTTAACAGTGTCTCGACACAGCGATAGACTAGTCGACGGGCTGGATTCATCTGCTTGTAGTGGTGGATCCAGTCGCAGCCCTCAAGCGCAGCATCGGTGTCACCGATGGCAAGCGCCAGGAGAGTCTTGAGTTCACCGATACGCAGTTCCTTCCAGGTCGATCCGTTGGGGGTGGCCAGGCCTAGGATTTCCCAGAGGGGTCGCTCATCGTTGAGGTTCAGCGTCTGGAGATCAGCCAGGAGTTCCGTACATTCGGCATCACTGAGGTCATTGAGTCTGACGAGATAGGGGCGGATCTGGTTGCCAATGCTGTTGTTTTCCCAGTCGAGATCGCCAACGGGGTAAATTTCCGACATGCCTGGGACCAGGATGCGGCAAGCGTAGGCACCTTGTTCAGAGAAGTCTGACACATAGATTTCAAAGCCTTCATCTTCAATGGCTTTGCACAGCCACGCATAGTCTTCGTCCGTTGTAGCACTGAAGTTCCAGTCGATAAACGGGTAGTCAGGTTCGTCGCCCATAAAGTCCCAGGAGATCACGCCACTGGAATCAACAAAATGGATTTCAAGATTCGAGACTGCTGTGATCTCATCCATATCAAAACCAGGTTCCGGGAAGTTTTCAAGTGCATCGAGTGCGCGTCCCTGCAGCAGCTCGGTAAGTGCGCGCTCCAGCGCGATTTCAAAGCGCGGATGTGCCCCAAAGCTTGCAAAGCAGCCCTGATCTTTAGGATGAATGAGGGTGACATTCATGACCGGATAATGACCACCCAGGGAGGCGTCGCGCACCATGATCCCAAAACCTGCGTCGCGAAGCCCTTTGATACCTGCGGCGATACCGGGGTAGCGCGCAATCACGCTTTCTGGGACTTCGGGCAGGCACAAGCCTTCGCTGATAATGCGGTATTTGATGTGGCGCTCAAAAATTTCAGACAAGGCCTGGCTACGTGCTTCTTTGGGTGTGTTGCCAGCAGCCATGCCGTTGCTGACGTAGAGGTTGCCAATGATGTTGACTGGAAACCAGGTGGTCTCGCCGTCACTGAGTCGTGTATAGGGCAGGGTGCAAATTCCACGCTCTACATTCCCTGAATTCAGATCGACCAGGACTTCGCTGTCGATTTCGTCGTCCGGATTGTAAAAAGCATGCAGAGTTGGATTCAACATCGCTTCGGGCCATGCGCCATCTTCGGTTGGTGCAAACCATCTTTCTTGTGGGTAATGCACAAACT
>CANBUF010000099.1 GCA_947372575.1 Alcaligenaceae bacterium
GCTTTGAGCCATGAGGCCCGCAGTGCAAAACCCGGAGCCATCGTCAGACAACTCGTCGCGCTCAGTCTGTGGTGACGGGCGAGCTCGACAATTGCCTCATCGACTCCTGACTCAATTCCAAAATCATCGGCACACAGCATAATCTGCTGCATCTCAAGGATCCTCACGCCGGCAAGCCTGACCTGTTGCCTGTCGTACGATATAAAGGGGTCTGCCCTTGACCTCATCAAAAATGCGCGCAATGTATTCGCCAACAATTCCAAGCGAAATCAAATTGATGCCCGAAAAAAACAGCAGGATGGTGACGATCGTTGGCCAGCCATTGACTGGATTGCGAAACAACAGATATTCGCAAACGATATAGAGCCCATACGCAAACGAGCAGAACGAAATTGCGAAGCCGATCAGACTGACTGCACGCAAGGGCCAGGTTGTAAAGGCAGTCAGACCCGCGAGCGCCAGCCTCAAGAGCCGCAAACCATTGAAATGACTTTCTCCGTGCTGCCTGGAGTCAGGCATATAGGAGATGGACTCAGAATGAAAGCCAACCCAGGCGTAGAGCCCTTTCATAAAGCGGTTACGCTCAGGCAACTGCAAAAGTGCGGCTACGACGGTTCGATCCATTAACCGGAAATCTCCTGCGTGCGGTGGGACATGCACGCCACGTGAGCCCCCGAGCAGAGAGTAAAAGAGATGCGTCCCCCATCGTTTACCCAAACTCTCATCGTCACGGTTTTGGCGCACGGCATAGACCATATCCACACCCTGCTCCCAGCGGGCAAGCATCGTGGGCAGCAAGTCTGGCGGGTGCTGCAAGTCTGCATCCAGGATGATGACTGCATCGCCCTGCGCGGCCTCCAGTCCAGCTGTGATCGCAGGTTCTTTACCGAAGTTTCGCGAAAGCTGTACGTAGCGAAAGCCTGGCTGACGCGTCCAGGCAGCCATCAACAGTGATGTAGCATCGCGACTGCCATCGTCGACCACAATCACCTCCCACTGCGCACCAAGCCCGGAGAGTACCGACTGGAGCCGGGGCAGCAAGAGACCCAGATTGTCATGCTCGTTATAAGCCGGCACCACGCAACTGATCAGCGCGCGCTGTAGGTTACGGGCGCTCGCATTGTGCGCAGAAGGGCTCGGGTCGGTCAGGTTTTCTGTAGAATTCATGCGCAAATTTGATTGTGGATAGCACTCTCATCATAACTTTCATCGAGACAGTGCGCAGGTCTTTTAAAAAAAAGGATTATTTACCTTTTTGGATTGCGATACTTGCGCTCAGAATCGCGGCCATCATGATCGCCCCGCCGATGATTGTTCGCAAACCGGGCACCTGTGAAAAAAGTACCCAGGCAAACACAATTGCATAGACAGGCTCCAGTGCAACAACCAGTCCAGCAGTCCTGGCGTGAAGTCTGCGCAGACTCGCAACAAAGAGCAAGTGCGCAAGCCCCGTGCAGGCCACTCCCAGAATCAGAATCCAGCCCCAGCTCGCCAGACTCACCGAAGGCAATTGTGTGAGTGCCCATGGACTGAGCAACAGGCAGACAATCAGATTCTGAAGGCCCGCCACATGAAATGCATCCACACCCGAAAGGTAGCGGCGATTGAGTACGGCCAATACCCCAAAGGTGGCGCCAGACAGCAAGCCCCACAACAAGCCCGCAGTCCCACTATCTGACAAATTGAAGGAAGGGCTCACCAGAATCAGTCCAAGGGTGACACAAATCAGTCTCAGCCACTCTGCACGGCTAACACGTTCACGTAAAACGCCCCACTCGATTAAGGTGATGCATGCAGGAAAACTGGCAAAACCCAACGTTGCTACCGCGATCCCGCCCACTTTGACGGAAACAAAAAAAGTTACCCAGTGAATCGCAAGCATGATGCCTGAACAGATGAGGGGAAACCATTTGCCGTGCCTGAACAAACCGGGACCACCCGTTGCGGAGCCAAAACGACTTGCCACGCTCAACACCAGCACGGCACATATCGCCCGCCCCCAGGTGATCACGCTCGCATCTGCCTGAATGAGCGCACCCAAAATGCCACAGAGCCCAAACAAGAGTGCCACGCAATGTACAGAAATCAGTGCTTGCGCGCGCGTCATGCTTCGAGTTCCTGAACGCAGCATCCTCTTAAGAATTGCACCCTAATGGGATTAGGGTTAATACGGAGTCGTTTCATCTGTTTCTGCGTAAATAACTTGTTAAGGTTCAATTGTTAAATTTTGGTACTAATTTGTTATAACGCCAGGATAAAAATGCCCCAAAATGTCGCATTCGCACACGGTTAGTGCCTCGGATGATAGCAATGCTAGATATTGGTGTGATTGTGTGGGAAATTGATGGCATGTTACTTGCTTATAAGTCTATCAAGTTAACGTTCATTGCAATTCTCATCAAAATGCATTGATGATTGTTTGACTGGATTTTTTAATACTTACCTCTATCCAAATCGTTGGAGAACACATGAAACAGCATAAGTCGATTTCCCGCCTGGTGTCCAAACCTCTGGCTCTTTCCGTACTGTACGCCGCGATTGCACTGGGTGCTGCACTGCCTGCATCGGCTCAGGAAAAGGTATTGCGAATTGGTATGACGGCCGCAGATATTCCGCGCACACTGGGTCAGCCAGATCAGGGCTTTGAGGGCAATCGGTTCACTGGCATTCCCATGTATGACGCACTCACACAATGGGATTTATCTAAAGCGGATGTCGCCAGTGTTGTGATTCCAGGTCTTGCGACCTCGTGGGCGGCTGATGCGAATGACAAAACAAAGTGGATTTTTAAACTGCGGCCAGGCGTCAAGTTTCATGATGGTTCAGATGTCAACGCTGATGCAATCGTCTGGAACGTTCAAAAAGTTCTCGACAAAGATGCCCCACAGTTTGATCCATCCCAAGTTGGTGTGACCGCATCGAGAATGCCTACCCTGCGTAGCGCCAAAAAAATTGACGATATGACTGTTGAGCTGACAACCAGCGAACCAGATGCTTTTCTTCCAATCAACCTGACCAACCTGTTTATTGCTTCCCCCACACAGTGGGAAGCCAAACTTAAAGCCGTGCCCGCCACAGTGACGGATCCTGCAGAGCGCTCCAAGCAAGCCTGGACCGCCTTTGCATCCGACGCATCGGGGAGCGGCCCATTCAAAATGTCAAAATTCGTGCCACGCGAACGCCTCGAAATGGTGGCGAACAAGGCCTATTGGGATCCTAAACGCGTCCCTAAGCTCGATCGCGTCGTCTTACTGCCGATTCCTGAAGCCAATGCCCGCACTGCTGCCCTGTTATCAGGACAGGTCGACTGGATTGAGGCACCCGCACCAGACGCTCTGCCACAAATCAAACAACGTGGCTTTGAGCTCTATAGCAACCAGCAGCCGCATGTCTGGCCCTGGCAGCTTTCATTTGCCGAAGGCTCACCCTGGCTCGACAAGCGGGTTCGCCACGCGGCCAATCTTTGCGTGGATCGCGAAGGTCTCAAAACACTGCTCGGTGGTCTGATGGGCATTCCCAAAGGCACCATGGAGCCAGGACACCCATGGTTCGGTTCGCCAACCTTTGACATCAAGTATGACGTTGATGGTGCAAAAAAACTGATGACTGAAGCCGGCTATTCTGCAGCTAAGCCACTGAAAACAAAAGTTCAGATCTCCGCTTCCGGCTCCGGCCAGATGATGCCCTTGCCAATGAACGAGTTTGTACAACAGTCGCTCAAACAGTGTTTCATCGATGTGGAATTCGATGTCATCGAATGGAACACGCTGTTTAACAACTGGCGTAAGGGTGCCAAGGATCCTTCGGCGAACGGCGCGACGGCAACCAACGTCAGCTTTGCTGCAATGGACCCATTCTTTGGTATGGTGCGTTTTACCAGCACAAAGACCTTTCCTCCGGTATCGAACAACTGGGGCTACTTCGGTAACGATGAGTTCGACAAGCTGATTGCTACGGCACGCACAACGTTTGATGACAAAGATCGAGATGCAGCGCTGGCAAAACTCCACACCCGCATTGTGGAAGAAGCACCCTTCATCTGGATCGCCCATGACGTGGGTCCTCGCGCCATGAGCAAGAAAGTCAAAGGTGTTGTTCAACCTAAAAACTGGTTTATCGATATTGCACCAATGTCGATTGAGTAATGCATGACAGGCAGGCTGCGCCATGCTGGCGTAGCCTGCCTTTTTCATTTCTGGACTGATTGCTAGCCTGGCTGCAATCAGTCTTTCTCACTTTTAGCGAGATCCTCTGGCATGTTGAGTTTTTTGCTTCGTAGAATTCTGTATACCCTGCCCATTATGCTGGGCGTGGCACTCGTCTGTTTTGCACTCGTGCATCTCGCACCCGGCGACCCGCTAGTCTCTATCCTGCCCCCCGATGCTTCGCAAGAACTTCAGGCCCGACTGATGGAGATCTATGGCTTTAACAAACCTTATCCCGAACAGTTTTTCAGATGGGTCATGCGTGCCCTTCAAGGCGATCTGGGCACATCCATCGCCTCAGGTCGTCCGGTCTCGACCGAGGTGATGACGGCTGTCGCCAATACTCTACGGCTTGCAATTTTTGCAACGCTGATTGGATTTATTTTTGGTTGTCTGTTTGGTTTTGTTGCCGGTTACTTTCAGAACTCCTGGATCGACAAAGCGGCATCCCTGACCTCCGTGCTGGGCGTCAGCGTCCCGCATTACTGGCTGGGCATGGTACTGGTCATCATCTTCAGTTCAACGCTCATGTGGCTGCCCCCGAGTGGTGCAGGACCTGGCGGCTCGGCCGACTGGCACTGGAACTGGGAGCACATGCAGCACCTGATTCTGCCGGCCGTCACAATGAGTGTGATTCCAATGGGCATCATTGCCCGTACAGTACGCGCGCTGGTCGCCGACATTCTGGCGCAGGAATTCATTGTTGGCTTGCGGGCTAAAGGGCTGACAAACGTTGGCATCTTTATGCATGTCGTCAAGAATGCTGCTCCTACTGCGCTCGCCGTAATGGGTTTGCAACTCGGCTATTTGCTGGGGGGATCCATTCTGATTGAGACTGTGTTTTCGTGGCCTGGCACAGGATTCCTGCTCAATGCAGCGATCTTCCAGCGCGACCTGCCTCTTTTGCAAGGCACCATTCTTGTACTTGCAATGTTTTTTGTCGTCCTCAACCTGATCGTAGATGTGATTCAAACGCTACTTGATCCCCGTATTGCACGCGGCTAAAGGACAACTCTTATGATGAATATCGCTGTCAATCCAGCCAAAGTTCCAGCCGTCGTTTTTGAAAAATCGACGGGTTACTGGCAAAACGTCGGTCAACGCTTTATGCGTGACCGGGTCGCGGTGTTTGCCGCAATCGTGATTCTGATCTTGTTTGCGATGGCGATCTTCGGCAATCAGCTTGCCCCACATGATCCCTTTGCTGCATCGATCATGAAGCGCCTCAAGCCAATTGGCTTTCCGGGGCACTGGCTCGGAACAGACGAACTGGGACGTGACATGCTCACGCGCCTGATCGTCGGCACCAAACTATCCCTGTTCATGGGCATTACGCCCGTAGTACTGGCGTTTTGTATCGGGTCAGTCATTGGCATCATTGCCGGCTATGCGGGCGGAGCCGTCAATACGCTCATTATGCGAACCATTGATGTGTTTTATGCCTTTCCTTCAGTATTGCTGGCGATTGCCTTGTCAGGTGTCTTAGGGGCAGGCATTACCAACTCTCTGATTTCACTTACGATTGTTTTTATTCCACCCATCGCCCGCGTCTCGGAAAGTGTCACCACCCAGATTCGCAGTCGCGACTTTGTGGATGCCGCCCGTGCCTCGGGTGCCAATGCCTTTACGATTGTGCGTGTTCATGTCCTGGGCAATGTTCTGGGTCCTATCTTTGTCTATGCAACCAGCCTGATTGCAGTATCAATGATTCTGGCCTCAGGACTGAGCTTCCTGGGCCTGGGTGTCAAGCCTCCAGAACCAGAGTGGGGTCTGATGCTCAACACCCTGCGCACGGCAATCTATGTGCAGCCCTGGATCGCAGCCATGCCAGGCGTGATGATTTTTATTACCTCGATCGCATTCAATCTGCTGTCTGATGGTCTGCGCACTGCGATGGAAATCAAAAACTGATGAATACGCATACAACTCAAAGCATGGATACAACACCCCACGCACACGCTGACGTGGGTGGTCCCACACAGCCTCTGTTGATGGTGCAGGACTTGATCAAGCACTTCTCACTGCCAAAGGATCTCCTTGGGCGCAGTAGCGGTGTCGTGCGCGCCGTGGACGGTATTGATTTTGCGGTGCGCAAAGGCGAAACACTGGGTGTGGTGGGTGAGTCTGGTTGTGGCAAATCGACCACCGCACGCTTACTCATGAATCTGACGGTCCCTGATCATGGCGAGATCATTTTTGACGGGCAATCCGTTGGATCCAAGGAGCTCAGTCTGAAAGAGTTTCGTCGCCAGGCGCAGATGGTGTTTCAGGATAGCTATGCTTCGCTCAATCCACGCCTGACCATCGAAGACTCTGTGGCCTTTGCTCCTCAGGTCCATGGTGTGGGCAAGCAAGCAGCTATCGACCGCGCACGGGACCTGCTCGCGCGCGTCGGTCTCGATCCAAGAAGATTTGCGGAACGCTATCCCCATGAACTTTCTGGTGGCCAGAGACAGCGCGTCAATATCGCGCGTGCGCTGGCATTACAGCCGCGACTGATTATTCTGGATGAGGCGGTGTCGGCACTAGATAAGTCCGTCGAAGCCCAGGTTCTGAATCTGCTACTTGATCTGAAAGAAGAATTCGGACTGACCTATGTTTTCATCAGTCATGACCTGAATGTGGTGCGATATATTTCTGATCGCGTCATGGTGATGTACTTAGGACAGGTTGTTGAAATCGGCGACTGCGAAACCTTATTCGAATCTCCCCGGCACCCTTATACCCGGGCGCTACTCTCATCGGTGCCATC
>CANBUF010000100.1 GCA_947372575.1 Alcaligenaceae bacterium
GTCCTGTCACCCTTGAGATTGCAGAGCGTTTTGTGCCGACGCTGTGGTTGACGATCTGGAGCATGCTCTGGTCTGTGCTTGCAGGGATGACCATTGGAATCTGCTCGGCTGTCTGGCGCAATCGCTGGCCTGATCGCCTGGGGATGACGCTGGCGGTGTCTGGTATTTCTTTTCCGGCCTTTGCACTTGGCATGATGCTCATGCAGGTGTTTTCAGTCAAGCTCGGTTGGTTGCCCACAGTCGGTGCGGATACCTGGAAGCATTTTCTTCTGCCATCCCTGACGCTTGGCGCAGCCGTTGCTGCGGTGATGGCGCGTTTTACGCGTGCTTCGTTTGTCGAAGTCATCCAGGAAGACTTTGTGCGGACAGCACGGGCCAAAGGGCTGTCTGAGTCGGTTGTGATTCTCAAACATACATTGCGTAATGCCTTGATTCCGGTGGTGACGATGATGGGCTTGCAATTTGGATTCCTGCTTGGCGGATCAATCGTGGTCGAGACGGTCTTTAACTGGCCCGGTGTTGGGCGCTTGCTAGTAGATGCGGTGACCCAGCGTGACTATCCTGTGATTCAAGGCCTGGTGTTGTTGTTCTCGTTTGAGTTCATCCTGATTAATCTGCTGGTCGATGTGATGTATGGCGCGATCAATCCCAGCATTCGTTACAAATAGGAGCGAACGCACTCATGTCTTCAGGTAAACCGCTCTTGCAGGACATCGCTGTTACTGTGCCAGACCGTGTGCGCACGCCCTGGACTGAATTTATCCGCAAGTTTAAAAAGCAGCACCTGGCGCTTGTCGCTGCATTGTTTGTCTTGCTATTGATTGCCACGGCGGTGTTTGCACCTTTGTTGGTGCCTTTTGATCCCGAAGATTATTTTGATTACGACGCGTTAAATGACACGCCTTCATGGACGCATTGGTTTGGTGTCGATGCGCTGGGTCGTGACATCTTTAGTCGAGTCGTCATGGGCGCGCGTATCTCACTGGCTGCGGGCTTACTCTCTGTCGCGATGGGCGCGGTGGCAGGGACCTTTATGGGCTTGATGGCTGGCTATTATCAAGGCTGGTGGGAACGTATCACCATGCGGATATCCGATGTGCTGTTGGCGTTCCCGGGGATGCTGCTGGCGATTGGCGTAGTGGCGATCCTGGGCTCGAGCATGGTCAATGTGATTGTGGCTGTCGCCGTGTTCAGCGTGCCGGCTTTCGCGCGACTGGTGCGTGGCAATACCTTGTCTCTTAAACAAATGACCTATGTCGAAGCCGTCAAAAGTCTGGGTGCATCTGATTCCACGATCATCTTGCGGCACATATTGCCGGGTACGATTTCTTCGATTGTTGTTTATGGGACGATGCGCATTGGTACCTCCATCATTACCGCTGCCAGCCTGTCATTTCTGGGAATGGGGGCGCGTCCTCCCACTCCCGAATGGGGGGCGATGCTCAACGAGGCGCGCTCTGATATGGTGGTGGCCCCGCACGTCGCGATTTTCCCTGCGCTTGCAATTTTTCTGACGGTCCTGGCTTTTAATTTGTTGGGTGATGGCTTGCGCGATGCGCTGGATCCAAAAATTGACCGGCAGTAACACTTGAAAGTGACTGTGACTCTTTGACAATCTATGGCAATCTGAGATGAACACGTACTGGCATGTTGGACAATTGCCTGCAGGGCCTCGCGATACGATCGCCGATGTACCTGGGGTACGGGTCGGTCATTGCACGCTGAGCGCAGGTGCAATTCAGACAGGGGTGACTGTGCTGCGTGCGCATGGCGCATCGCACTACTTGAATAAAGTCCCCGCCGCCGCAACCGTCATCAATGGCTTTGGAAAGTCTGTCGGCCTGATGCAGATCGAGGAGCTTGGCGTACTTGAGACGCCCATCGCACTCACCAACACGTTTAGTGTGTCTGCTGTGGCGCATGCCCAGATCAGGCAAGCGATTGGCGCACACCCCGAAATTGGCCGGTCCTGGCCAACCGTCAATCCCTTAGTCTTTGAATGTAATGACGGTTACCTCAACGATATACAGGCCTTTGCGGTCACCACAGAACATTTTGACCAAGCGCATGATGCCGCAGGCGAAGAATTTTTACTGGGTGCACATGGCGCAGGGAGGGGGATGTCGTGTTTTGGCCTGAAAGGCGGGATTGGGTCCGCCTCTCGCCTGGTAACGATTCGCACGGAACACTCTGGACCGCAGCACTATACCGTTGGCGCACTGGTGCTTTCGAATTTTGGTAAGCCGCATCAGTTGACGATCCTCGGCGAGCGGATGTCTCCCGAGCTGTTGCCTGCTACTGAGCCCGAAAAAGGCTCAATCATTATGATCCAGGCCACCAATGCGCCACTCGACGCGAGACAGTTACGCAGGCTCTCGCTGCGGGCGGCGGCAGGGTTGGCAAGGATGGGTTCGAATTTTGGACACGGCAGTGGGGATATCTCGCTGGCTTTTTCGACAGCCTATACACGCAACCAGCGCGATGATGCACAGACCCCCATGGTGAGAATGGTCGCCGAGCAGTCCATGGATGCGTTGTTCGAGGCGGCTGCGGATGCGACTGAGCAGGGCATCCTTTCTTCGCTCTGGCATGCTGAGACCGTGACCGGTCGCGATGGTCATGTCAGACGTTCGTTACGTGAAACATTTCCAGAAACATTTCGTTAAATGGCGTTCGATACAATGTGACTCATCCCAAGGCCATCGGGCCCGCCAATTGCTTGAATGAAGGATTTGAATATGGATGTGTTGTCTTATATATTTGATTTGCTGCTGCATATTGATAAAACCATGCTGCAGTTCATTGAGGCTCATGGCGCCTGGATTTATGTTTTGCTGGTCCTGATCATTTTTTCCGAAACGGGACTGGTGTTTGCGAATTTTTTACCCGGTGACTCTTTGTTGTTTGTTGCCGGTGCGATTTGTGCCATGGGCAAGATGGATTTGCCTGTCGTGATGGGCTTGCTGTCTGCCGCTGCGATCATCGGAGATGCCGTGAATTATGCGATCGGACGCTGGTTTGGTGCAGCCTTGATTAGCCGGACTCGGCTAGTGAGTCCAGAGCGCATGGCCTATACGCAGGGATTTTTCGATCGTCACGGTGGTCAGACCATCATCATCGCCAGGTTTTTACCGATTGCACGCACGATGGCTCCGTTCGTCGCAGGTTTTGCGCGCATGAATCCAAAAAAGTTTTTTGCTTTCAACGTAAGCGGTGGACTGCTCTGGGTGATCTCACTAACGCTGGCCGGTTACTGGTTTGGTAATTTGCCCTTTGTCCGTGATCATTTGACCGCGGTCATTCTGGGCATCATTGTTGTTTCCCTTTTGCCGGGTGCGATCGCAATTCTGCGTGCACGCCTGTCATCACGTGCTGCAACGGCGTCAAAATGAAAATTCTTATCTCTGCCGATATCGAGGGTGTAGCCGGGGTCTTTCATCCTGAACAAACGCGACCTGGTAATGGCGAGTATGAGAGCGCCCGACGCTGGATGACCGAAGAGGCCAATGCGGCGATACGCGGAGCCTTTGACGGAGGCGCGACCGAAGTGCTGGTCAATGACTCGCATGGCAGTTTTCGTAATCTGCTGGTCGATGCGCTGGATCCGCGTGCCCGTCAGATACTCGGTAAGCCGCGCGCACTTGGCATGATGGCAGGGCTTGAGCAGCACTGCCACGGCGTGATGATGCTGGGTTATCACTCACAGGCACAAGGTCGGGGCGTACTCGCGCACACCATGAACAGTTTTGCTTTTGCGCGTGTCGAGATCAATGGTCAGGCCCTTGGCGAAGCAGGGCTGTATGGCGCACTTGCAGGGGAATTCGGCGTGCCAGTACTGTTTGGTTCTGGAGACGACCGGTTCATCGAGGAAAACACAGCATTTTTCCCAGGCGCGCTTTGGGTGCAAACCAAACTTGCCTACGGACATACGAGTGGCCTGAGCATGTCGCCTGCAGAGGCTCAGGCTGCCATTGCCGAGAGCGCGGAGCGTGCCGTGCGCGATCTTGGACAAGCGACCGGCATGATTGCGCCAGTCAGGTCAACCCTGCATGCCCAGGATCCGGCAGTTGCCCCACAACCTTTGTGTCTCGCCACACCCATCGTTTGCCGGCTCACCACGCAGAGTCCTGCCCTAGCGGATTTGTTTTGTACCTTACCCTTTTTGTCGCGACGCGATGGCGTGATGGTTGAATTTTCGGCGGCCACGATGCAAAACACAATTCGTATTCTGAACAGCCTCTCTGCGATGTCTTTCATGTTACGTAGCTAATTCTTTAGCTAGCCGCGCAAATATTCTGCTTTCGCCAGAGATATTACGCATACTGAGAGCTCACATCTTCCTACGATTCACACTTGACAGGTTTTGCTTCCATGACTCCCCTATCTTTACTTCGTGCAGCCATGCTTCAGTCCGGTGTGGATGCCTGTCTCATTCCTTCGTCTGATCCGCATCTGTCTGAATATTTGCCTGAGTACTGGCAGTTGCGTGCATGGCTGACACCGTTCACCGGATCTGTGGGGACGGTGGTCGTGACCGCAGAGTTTGCAGGAGTCTGGGTCGATAGCCGCTATTGGGTTCAGGCCGAGCGTGAGTTGAACGCAACCGCGTTTACGCTCATGAAAATTGGCACCGCTGCCGATCAGGCCCATACACAGTGGCTGGCCGATCATGTCCCGCAAGATGGCGCCGTGGCCATTGATGGTCGTGCGTTAAGTGTGGCTGCCCGTGATGCCTTGCAGGTCTTGTTTGCCTCGCGCGGGATCCGCATGGCCCTTGATCTTGATTTACCCGGTCAGTGCTGGGCCACACGGCCACTGTTGCCTGATCAGCCTGTCAGGGACTTGCCGCTTGAATATGCTGGTCAAAGCCGTCAGGAAAAGATTGAACGCGTGCGTCAGGCGATGCGCAAAGAAGGCGCGCAATGGCATTTGATTTCCACGCTCGATGATATCGCGTGGTTGTTCAATCTGCGTGGCGCCGATGTCATGTACAACCCTGTTTTTATGTCGCATGCACTGATTGGTTTGCAACAGATTTATCTGTTCGTCTTGCCCGGCAAGATTGATGCAGGGCTTTCGAGAGTATTGGCGGCGGATGCCATCGAGGTCCGGCCCTACGACTCTGCAGCACAAGTGTTGGCCGCGATTGCGAAAGAGGATGTCGTGATGTTCGATCCTGTGCGTACGACCTGCGCCCTGGTTGACCGCATCCAGGCCAAGAGCGTGCGGGTCATGAATCCCAGTACATTTTTCAAGTCACAAAAAACGCCGCTTGAGCTCCAGCACATCAGGCGTGTGATGGAACAGGACGGCGCGGCGCTCTGTGCTTTTTTTGCCTGGCTCGAAGAAGCGATCGCAAAATGCGATGAAGCCCCCCATTTGTTGCACGAACTCATGATCGATGAGCGCTTGCTCACGCTCAGGTCGCGCCAGGAGGGGTTTGTCTCGAGAAGCTTTGGTACGATTTCCGCCTTTAATGCCAATGGTGCGATGCCGCATTATCGGCCGACTCCCGCTTTGCACGCCAGAATCTTAGGCGATGGCTTGTTGTTGATCGACTCAGGTGCCCAGTATCTGGGCGGCACGACCGATATCACCCGGGTGGTGCCAGTGGGTCAGCCGAGCCAGGCCATGAAAGACGATTACACGGCAGTCTTGCGTGCAATGATTGCCTTGTCGCGGCTGCGTTTTCCGCGTGGAATTGCCTCGCCAATGATTGACGCTGTCGCCCGCGCACCGCTTTGGGAGCGTTTGGCTGAGTATGGTCACGGTACTGGGCACGGAGTCGGTTACTACCTCAATGTCCACGAAGGTCCGCAGGTCATTTCTTATCGGGCGGCGCCTGCTCCACACACAGCGATGCAACCCGGGATGGTGACGTCCAACGAGCCGGGACTCTATCGGCCAGGCCGCTGGGGCATCCGGATTGAGAACTTGGTCTGCAACATCTCAGCCGGTGAATCTGAGTTTGGCGAGTTTCTGGAGTTTGAAACACTGACGCTATGTCCGATTGATATGCAATGCATCCAGTTTGATCAATTGAGGCAAGACGAAATTGACTGGTTAAATGATTATCATCTGCACGTCCGTCAACGACTCTCACCACGCGTGACCGGTGCGGCTCTCAAATGGTTGTTGCAGCGCACCGAGCCCGCAATGCCCAAAATAGCAGGATAATAAAAAAAGTCTGGTTTGGATTTCCGCAAAGGCCGATGGGGCGGCTATAATCCAAATTTCCCGCATACGCCGCATTTTGGGGCGTCATTGACATGACCAAATACGTATTTGTCACCGGCGGTGTAGTGTCCTCACTAGGTAAGGGCATTGCCGCCGCTTCTTTAGCCGCCATTCTTGAATCGCGCGGCCTCAAAGTCACTCTTCTCAAACTTGATCCTTACATCAACGTTGATCCAGGCACCATGAGCCCGTTTCAACATGGTGAGGTATTTGTCACCGAAGACGGTGCCGAGACCGATCTCGATCTGGGCCATTACGAGCGATTTATTTCCTCAAAAATGCGCAAGGTGAATAACTTCACGACCGGACAGATTTATGAGTCCGTGCTGCGCAAAGAACGCCGTGGCGACTACCTGGGCAAAACTGTCCAGGTCATTCCTCATATCACCAACGAAATTCAGGATTTCATCACGCGTGGCGCTGATCAGTCCTGGGATGGCCAAACTGATGTCGCCGTTGTAGAGATCGGCGGCACAGTCGGTGACATTGAGTCCTTGCCGTTTCTTGAGGCCGTTCGCCAGATGAGCTTGCGTCTGGGGCGCAATAACGCCGCCTTTATTCATCTGACGCTGGTTCCTTTTATTGCCTCAGCAGGTGAGTTAAAGACCAAACCCACTCAGCAT